>JBJTJB010000467.1:0-1001 GCA_046095245.1 Bacteroidota bacterium
ACCACCACGAGCGGAACTCCGCAGGATGGATCGGTCAGCATCAACATGGGCATCAACGTAGATGGTATGGGCGGTAACCTGAACCTGAATGTTTCAGGAGTAGATGCTGAATTACAGGAAAGTTCGAGTACCACAACGGTAACCCATACCCAAACCATCACGACCTCGACCACAGGTACATCAGCTGCTCCGGCACCGGTTGCCCCGCCACCCCCAGCGCCGATTGTATACCTCCCGGGATACAATGGTCCGGTGGGATGTCCGGTTCCCATGAGCCCGGGCGACTTCAACGATCTGGAAGCCTCCATTGCATCCAAGACTTTCGAAGACACCAAGCTGACCATTGCACGCCAGGTGCTGCGTGATCGTTGTCTGTTCGTTTCGCAGGTGCGCTCCATCATGCGCCAGTTCACGTTCGAGCAGAACCGTCTCGACTTTGCCAAGTACGCCTACGATTATACCTATGATATCGGCAACTACTTCAAGGTGAACGACCAGTTTACCTTTGAGAGTTCCACTGAAGAACTCGACGAGTACATCCGCTCGCACCGATGATTTCGTCTCCTGACTATTCCCGCCTGCGTCTTGGTGCCGCACTTGCAGCGATCGCGGTCGCTACCGGAGCATTCGGTGCCCACGGACTTAAAACCCTCGTTGATGCATCGGCGTTAGAGACCTGGGAGACCGCTTGCCGCTATCATTTCTTCCATGCATTGGGGATACTCATTACCGCATTTATACCTGTAGCGAATGCGCGCATGGCATCCCGTTTCTTTCTGGCCGGTATCATCCTCTTCAGCGGATCGCTCTATCTGCTAACCTTTCGTGATTTGGTTGAACTTCCTTCAATCCTGGGTCCCATTACCCCACTAGGCGGGCTCTGCATGATCATCGGTTGGCTGGCCTTATTAAAAAAGCCTGCACATATCACTTGACCCATACCATTTCGCCATAACCATGCGTTTAAGCCCCATGCACCAACTCTTGAAATTTGCCGTCTT
>JBJTJB010000468.1:0-1905 GCA_046095245.1 Bacteroidota bacterium
TGCACTGGAAGCGGGGTTCGGATAGGTATTGAAGCGTCCGGCGGTGGTTTCTTCAATACCCGTGCTGATAGCCGGGAAGCATACAACGGTTCCGTTGGGCAAAGCTGCGCACAATCCGAAGGCAGGGCCATTCTGGTTCGCAGTAGGATCGAGGAATCCGGAGGCGAAAAGCAAGGCGGCGTTACCGGCCAGGCCACTGATGTCGGCAAGGAATGAAGCGACTACCACCGTGTTGTTGTTACCGGGGGTGATGTTCAGCGGGAATACGCCGGGGAAGGTGTTGGAATATCCAGTGAAGTCCGTGTAGGCGATGTCGTTCACAATCGGACCGAATCCGGGAACCACTACGTCAACCGTTGGAGCATCGGTGGCACCGTGCACAACACGCAGGTTTACCGTGGCAGGATCGTTGGATACCTCACGCATAGAATCCTGAAGAAGCAGGGTGAATCCGGTTGGGCGTCCATCGGGGTTAACAGCAAATGATCCGGGTGCAAGTACACCGCTCGCTACAGCTACGTAGGTTCCGTTGTTTTCAAGCGTTACGTTGTAGCTGACCAGCGTATCGCTTACAGATGTGGAGGTTTTCGGAGCGATACCAACCGTGAGCGTACCATTCACGTCGATGTAAGGAGTAGCACTGCGGTAAGCGAAGTTGTCGAGCAGGAGGTTGCCATCAACATATACGTCTACACTGTCAGCAGCAGGATCGGCACAGTTGTGTACCACCTGAAGGCGAGCCAGGCTGACTTGCTGGAAGCATACTACGTTTCCATTGGGAAGTGCTGCACATACACCGAAGGCTTCACCGTTTTGATTGGCAGCAGGATCAAGGAATCCGGATGCGAATACGACGGCAGATTGACCTGCGATGGTGTTCAGTGGTGCTTCGAAGCTGGCAACAATGGCATTGCTTCCGGCTGGCTTGATGTCGAGGATATAGGTGTTGGAGGGAACGCTAAGGATGCCGGTGATGTCGGTGTAGGCGGCATTCGATACCAGGGTGCCGACATTGCGTGCATCGATATCAACGGCCGGTGCATCGGTAGCACCATGCACCACACGGAAATCGATTTCATTGGGATTTGAAGCGGCCTGGGTCATGCTGTCCTGCAGAAGCAATTGGAATCCAGTTGCAACACTGTTGGGGTTTGCAGCGAAACTGGCCGGAGCGAGAACGCCCGACGCAATGGCTACGTACCTTCCTCCGTTGGCCAGAACGACCGGTACGTTTACAAGCGTATCTGAGGCAGATGTGCTTGTTCCGGGAGCTACGCCGATATTGATGGTCACATCAGCGGGGACATCCAGGTAAGGCGTGGCAGTGCGGAATGCAAAATCATCCAGGATGAGCGCTCCGTTGGCATAAATATCAACAGTGGCTGCTGCAGGATCTGCAGAGTTGTGGATCACCTGAAGGCGTGCAATGGATGTGTCGGGCAATTCAACTACAAGGCCGTTGGGCAATGCAGCGAGTACGGTGAATGAATCACCATTCGGGTTGGCGGCAGGATCGAAGAATCCGGAGGCGAAAATTACTGCAGCAGCACCGGCCAATGGGGTTACCGGGGCGAAGTAGGTTTTCAGCACCGGAGAGCCGGCTGCCGGAGTGATGTCAATGAGATAATTCGCAGCCGGTACGCTGATATACGGAGTAGCGTCGGTGTATGCGGCGTCGTTTACAAGTTGTGCAACGTTACGCGCATAGATGTCAACTGCAGGGGCATCGGTACTGCCGTGCAACACAGCGAATTCGACATTTGAAGGGTTGTTCGATACTTCCTGCATGCTGTCAAACAGCAAGAGCTGGAATCCTGTGGAGATGGCATCGGGGTTTGCGGCGAAACCGGCTGGATCAAGTACTCCGCTGGCTACAGCTACGTAAGTCCCGTTATCAGCCAGAAC
>JBJTJB010000469.1:0-1653 GCA_046095245.1 Bacteroidota bacterium
CCCCTGGACCGCATTCTTTGTGGTGAAAACCCCAAGCGCCATCATCAACCCCACCGGTCCGGTGCAGGTTTGCCCCGGCGATTCTGCTTTGCTGCAGGGTAGCGGAGGCCAATACTACAGCTATTACCTGTGGAACAATGGCGACACAACACGTAACACCACTGTAAATCAGACCGGTACCTACGAACTGACCGTGTACAACAATTTTCCGGGATGTTACAATTTCGCCACGGCCTCGGTCGATGTCGAAGTGTTCGACCGCACTTTCGAACCTAAAATCACTGCACTCAGCCCCATTACGGTATGTAATCGTGGATTTGTTCAGCTGGCTGGAGAACCCGGTTTCACCTCCTACACCTGGTCTACAGGCCAAACATCGCAAAACGTATCCATCCTGATGAATGGCTCTCAGGCCGGAGCGGTGCTTGATACCCTGACCGTCTATCTGACAGTAGGAATCAACAACAACCAGTGCACATTCACGAGCGCAAGTACTGTTCTTCGCTCTATCCGCCAAACCAAGCTCCTGAGTTCATACTGCGGAAACTACAACCTGCTGCCCACCGACAGCATCAAGGCCGAGCCTGTACTCACTTACCTGACCGCTCCAGAGTACGAATTCGAGTTTGAAGAAACGACCAACCCTGGCACCACATGGACGTACACCTCGCCTACCCGCTGGTGTGGACTTTCGGCTGTGACACCTGCCATTGTGGCCAATAGTTTCTACAATGTGCGTGTACGTCCGGTTATCGGCGGTACGCCCTACTGCTGGGGTCAGACCTGCCAGATCGGAATCATTCCAACTCCCGGAGCCAACAACTCGGATAAAACCACTTCTAATGCAGGTTTTGCTTCCAACGTATTCCCGAACCCATCTTCTGAAGCCTTCCGCCTTGTACTGCGCGGTATCGATGCGAATGAAAATGTGAACGTTCAGGTTGCCGACTTGAGCGGACGTATCGTTGATCAATTCAACTACAATACGGCTGCTGGTTCTGTTGACTTCGGCAACAATCTCAATACCGGTGTTTACTTGGTTACTGCCCGCCAGGGTGATCTTACCAGCGTAACCCGCATCATCAAAACAAACTAATCCCTAAATCACTGCTTGCACAAGGGGGCTCCGGAAACGGGGCCCTTCTTGTTTAATCCACTTTCTTGTTTGGCTGATCCAGCTTCCTTTGCACTATCAATCAATGAAGTTGCCCGTAGAATTAAATATCGCAGCTGCAATCCTGATCAACCGCTCAGGCAAGGTGTTGATTGCACGAAAAAAATCGGGACTCCCCAACGAGGGACTATTCGAATTTCCCGGGGGTAAGGCAGAAGAAGGGGAATCCTTCAATGAAGCACTGTATCGGGAAATACACGAGGAACTGGGAATCCTGGTTGCTGTTCCCGACAAACCGGTTTTGGATTACATCCATCGAACGAACACAGGCCAAGACTTGCATTTCCACATCTTTGAAATCAGTCTGGCAAACGATCCGGACCTGAGCTCAACAGACCACGATCAATTGCGTTGGATTGATGCCGGTTTGGCCGACACCTTTCCTCTCGCTGAAGCGGACTTGCCGGTTGCCTTTTATCTCAAATCGTTGAAGTGATTATCGGACGGTCAGGCGCAACACATCGGGGGACCGCTCCGCT
>JBJTJB010000470.1:0-4940 GCA_046095245.1 Bacteroidota bacterium
GTCCACAACCTGATCACCATCGAGAACATACAAACCGTTGAGGTAGGTGTTGATCTGCTGCCCGTCAAGACGCAAATTCAAGGAGTTGCGTACGAGTGCTCCCCCCAACGTCAGAGTCGTGAGGTGCTGGTAGCTATCTGCTGCCATGTGGACCTTGTGGGAGGAGATGTTTCGCGCATGGGCATTCTCGTGCTGCACTTTGATGTGATGCACGCGGGCTCCTGCCCCGACCACGGTTTCTGTTACGGCATTGGTCAGCGTGGAGGCACCCTCGCCGATGGTATGATAAGATTCGATGAGCGTACACGATGAGCCGGCAGCAGCAACAAGCAGCAGGCGGGTACATACATTCAGCGGCGACGGTTCAGGAACCGCAGCAAAGGCCACGTGAATTACGGTCTCCACCTGGGCATTCTCCTCGACCAGGATAATGAGCGGATCGAAACTGAGCATCGTGTTGAGTGCCACCAACGGTTCGGTGTGTACGTCGGCAAGACTGAACAAGTGATCAATCACTGCAGGCTCCGTACCCAGCTCGGCCAGTGAACCGATACGTACTCCGGTAGGAATGGCATTCAAGTCGGAAGCAGCGCGGTTCAGGCTTCCGTTTTCAACCAACAGCATACAAGCCTCAACACCGGCGTGCCGCAAGGTGTCCGCATCGGCCTTGTTGAGTTTGCGGGAATCATCGGGGGTTGCGGTCCGGAAATCTGTGGTTGTAATTGGAGACAAATCCAGGTATTTCCACTCTTCGTGTCGGGTGTTGGGTATACCCGACTGCTCGAATTGACTGAGTGCGTTCCGCCGGATATCCGCTACGCGCGGCATCGAACCTTCATCGCGGCGAACCCAGGTTTCGGCTGCTTCGAGAAAAGGTCGGGGAGCGGGATGGTGCTGAGTGTTCTTACTCATGGCTTCAGGCATTGACAGTCGTTTCGTCCTTGATCCAGTCGTAACCCTTGGCCTCGAGTTCGAGGGCCAGCTCGCGGGTTCCGGACTTGACAATGCGGCCTTTGTAGAGCACATGCACGAAATCGGGGACGATATAATCCAGCAGACGCTGGTAGTGTGTAATGACTACGAAAGAACGGTCCTTCGACCTCAGGGCATTTACGCCATGGGATACGATACGCAGGGCATCGATGTCAAGACCGGAGTCTGTTTCATCGAGCACCGCAAGCCGTGGCTCCAGCATGGCCATCTGGAAAATCTCGTTCCGCTTCTTCTCTCCTCCGCTGAACCCTTCATTGACCGAACGCTGGGTCATGGCTTTATCCATTTCGACGAGCTTCATCTTTTCGTTCATGAGCTTCAGGAAATCCTTGGAATCAAGGACATCCTGTCCGCGTGACTTGCGGACTTCGTTCACTGCGGTTTTCAGGAAATTCGCATTGCTGACTCCTGGGATCTCCACCGGATATTGGAATGCGAGAAAGAGTCCGGCACGTGCACGATCCTCGGGAGAAGCATCGAGCAGATCCTGCCCGAGAAAAGTCACACTGCCACCGGTCACTTCATAGTCTTCACGTCCGGCCAAAACGGAGGCCAGCGTACTTTTTCCGGAACCATTCGGCCCCATGATGGCGTGAACTTCGCCCTGACCGATTTCCAGGTTGAGCCCATTCAGAATCTGTTTGCCTTCGACTGAGGCCTGCAGGTTTTTTATCGATAACATGATTGCATGTAGTTTATGCGTTGAATTGAACGCGACGGATTAAACCGGCGCCTATTGGTTCCCTTAACCAACCGAACCTTCGAGGGAAATGGCCAGCAGCTTTTGCGCTTCCACTGCGAACTCCATCGGAAGTTGGTTGAACACCTCCTTGCAATAACCGTTCACAATCAGGTTCACTGCATCTTCGGTGGAGATGCCACGCTGGTTGCAGTAAAAGATCTGATCTTCTCCGACCTTGCTGGTGGTGGCTTCGTGCTCTACACGTGCCGTTTTGTTGGCGACCTCCAGGTAGGGGAAGGTGTGGGCGCCGCACTTGTCGCCGATCAGCAATGAATCACACTGGGAGAAATTGCGGGCATGCTCTGCTTTCTTACCGATGCGCACAAGGCCACGGTACGAGTTCTGGCTGCGGCCGCAGGAAATCCCCTTGGACACGATCGTACTGCGTGTATTGCGCCCGATGTGGATCATTTTGGTTCCGGTATCGGCCTGCTGCAGGTTGTTCGTTACAGCAACCGAGTAGAATTCACCGATGGAATGATCGCCTTTCAGGATCACACTCGGATATTTCCAGGTGACGGCTGAACCGGTCTCCACCTTGGTCCATGAAATCCGTGCACGATCGCCGAGACAGATACCGCGTTTGGTTACGAAATTGTAGATACCGCCTTTGCCGTCCTTGTCGCCCGGATACCAGTTCTGCACCGTACTGTATTTCACATTCGCATCGGTATGTGAAACGATTTCGACTACAGCGGCATGCAACTGGTTTTCGTCGCGCATCGGAGCGGTGCAGCCCTCCAGGTAACTCACATACGCCCCTTCATCGGCAATGATCAAGGTACGCTCGAACTGACCTGTTCCCGCACTGT
This sequence comes from Bacteroidota bacterium, assembly GCA_046095245.1. GTDB lineage: Bacteria > Bacteroidota > Bacteroidia > AKYH767-A > OLB10 > JAJTFW01. The sequence goes on from JBJTJB010000470.1 coordinate 2,548, forward strand.
TGATGCGGAAATATGTACTGAGTTCCATGGGGCAGCGAACGCCCTTGGGGATGTAACAAAACGAACCATCGCTGAATACGGCGCTGTTCAATGCTGAATAGAAATTATCGGTGTAGGGTACTACCGAGCCCAGGTACTTACGAACCAGGTCGGGATGCTCTTGCACGGCTTCACTGAAAGAACAGAAAATGATACCCATTTCGGCGAGGGTCTCGCGGAACGTGGTCTTGACCGATACACTGTCAATGACCGCGTCGACGGCCACACCGGCCAAACGCTTCTGCTCATCGAGCGAAATGCCCAACTTATCGAATGTAGCCTTGATCTCGGGATCCAGTTCATCAAGACTGTTCAGCGTCACCTTTTTCTTGGGTGCCGAGTAATAGATGATATCCTGAAAATCGATTTCGGCGTATTGCACGTTCGGCCATTTGGGCTCCGACATGCCCTGCCAGTAGCGAAAGGCCTTCAGCCTCCATTCCAACAGCCACTCGGGCTCATTTTTCTTGGCCGATATGAAACGGACAATGTCTTCGTTGAGCCCCTTGGGCGCATTTTCGCTCTCGATGTTGCTAACGAACCCCCACTTGTAATCGGAGTTGGTCACATCATCCAGTATCTTCAGGTCTTCTGACATGGCGCTTCGTTCAGGTTTTTCGCGGTACTGATTTTATCACACCGCAAAGGACTCACCACAACCGCAGGTCCTTGAGGCATTGGGGTTATTGAACTCAAATCCCTTTCCGTTGAGCCCGTCCGAAAAATCGAGCTGGGTGCCCACCAGGTACAGGAAACTTTTCTTGTCGCAAACGATACGGATGCCCTTGTCTTCGAACACCTTGTCATCGGCTTTCAATTCATGGTCAAATGCGAGCAGGTACGACAATCCGGAGCAGCCCCCGCCCTGGACACCCACGCGGATAAACGAATCATCCGGTCGGTTTTCGGCACGGATCAGCTCCAGTGCCTTTTCCTTTGCTTTATCAGTTACGGTTATCATGATGTTTCTCAGGTGCAAAAGTAGGGCTTGCAGACTTGTTTAGAACAATTCTACACTGAGAAAGTTCGCATTTCGCCGGTTTGCAAACCCTCTTTTTACCCAGGGTCTACGCTTTACCCGCAACGTGGCCACGAGCGGCAGTCCCTATCATGTATATATTTTACATTTATTTATACATGATAAGCCTGTCATGATAAACAACTTTACATGAGGCGGTTATCATGTTTATTTTATAATAATTTCTTTGCATTATAACCATTTGATTGGCATTTGATTATGAAAAAAGAGGTGTCATGCATAAATAATATCAATACCTTTGTATGATAAATGAGCTGAAGTGGAAACCCGGCCGACATTTAATCCGACAGTTCCGTTCAACAGCCTGCCTCCATTGCCGGTGGAACGCGCTGCGGTTGAGACGCTGAACACCCTGCGGAAATCACTGCAGGCCACGGCCGCATTGGCCGAACTGAAGGGGATTTCACACACCCTTCGCAATCCGAATATCCTGTTGAATGCCGTGATTTTGCGGGAGGCGAAGGCCAGTTCGGCGATTGAAAACATCGTTACCACCCACGACAAACTGTACAGATCCCTGAATCTGAAGGGAAAAGATCCGGATGCGGCTACATGGGAAGTTTTGCGTTACCGGGAAGCGGTGAAACACGGTTTATCGTTCATCGAGGACAAAGGATTTCTGCACATGCGGATTGTGGCCGACATCCAAAAAGTAATGGAGATGAATGATGCAGGCATCCGAAAATTACCCGGCACCCGTTTGCTGAACGCCTCCATCGGCGAATCGGTGTACACTCCCCCCGACGATACCGAAGTCTTGAACGCGCTGCTTCAGAATTACGATGAACACTACAATTCGAAAGACAGTTTATGTCCGCTGATCCGAATGGCGGTATTGCATCACCAGTTCGAAAGCATTCACCCGTTTTACGATGGGAATGGACGAACAGGACGGATCCTGAACCTGTTGTTTCTGCTCTTGCATGGTTTGCTCGATGCGCCCGTGTTGTACATGAGCGGATACATCGTCCGAAACAAAAACAACTATTACCGCCACCTGCAAACTGTTCGCACCGACGGCAACTGGGAGCCCTGGATCATCTATATGCTGGACGCGGTGGAGCAATCCTGTCGCGAAACCATTCAGAAGATCCAGGACATCAATCAACTGCTGTACCATACACACGATGAAATGAAGCAGGCTACACCGAAACTGTATTCACGTGAACTTGCCGACCTATTGTTCGAACAACCCTAGTGCCGGATAGAACACGTCATGCATCGGATTGAGGTATCGCGTATCACAGCTTCCAAGTATTTGCGTGAGCTGGTGAAAGCAGGCTTCGTTCAACGCGAAGTGCAGTGGAAGGAATAT
>JBJTJB010000471.1:0-1398 GCA_046095245.1 Bacteroidota bacterium
TCAATAAACCCCACTACAGTTCGCCACTTCATCATCATCCGGCAACGATCAAATCACTGTTCGGTCCTTATCCTACCTCACCCCGAGCAACTCTCAATACCTGATTTCTATATTCTCCTTACTCAAATCGGCATCGCGAAAGAGAATACCCAACATGAATACATCCACCGTCAAAGTGAATCGTGGGTCCTTACACAAGAAGGACCATGCCTCACGCATTTCATCCGACCAATTGATGTCGTCAACTACAACGACTGCTCTGTCAGACAACATGGGCAGGCAGCGATTGACGTAATTCAGCGTGGGCTCCAATTGATGGTGTCCATCAACAAACAGCAAATCGAATTGCTCCGGTTTTTTGAGAAGTGCACCGATTGCCTGATCGAATTCTGCATTGATCGGCACGATGTTTAATTCGGGGAAGCGGCTGAACCCTGATTGTGCCAAGGCGGATGTTTGTGGACAACCCTCCACGGTGATTACACGTGCACCCGCCACAGCCATGTAAAGCGAGCTGATCCCAATGGATGTCCCGAGTTCGAGCACTGAAGGGGCAGGCAATGCCTTAACCAAGCGATAGAGCATACGGGCATATCGAGGGGGTTTTGATGAGTTTCGCGCGATGAAAGAAACTGTCCGCTCTATGTGACGTATGCCGGAAAATCCTGCGCCAAAATCCCGGATTTGGATACTGGCAGTGGAACGAAGCATTTCCTTGCGGTAGGCCTCAATCGGCTTGTGGCAAGGCTCTACAGGGTCGCTCCTCCAAACAGAATCGTTTAGCAGGTAAAGAAATGGAGCCTGTATCCCATGCCTGTTTCGGGAACGAATCCAATACGCCAGGAATCGAATCACCAAAACAGCCTTTGTCCGAATTGACATAATACAGCAAAGATGAGGAATGGAAAAGCAATTTCGACAAACCGCTGGCGCGTTAGAAGGATTCCTGACGACCGGAAATGCTACGGCGAATCATTTTTTCAATTTCAACAGCATGGAAAAGGAGAATAGCCGGAAGCAGTGAAAGCCCCAGTTCGGCATACGTCAATTGATGCAAGTGCAATAAACTCCGGGTCCACTCCGAGTTCAGCACCATCAGTTGTATGATAGCACTAATCAATACGATCAGAAAAAGTGATTTGTTTTTCCCGAACCCCGCCTCATAGAGGTTTCGTCGCTCGTTTTTAACGGCAATCACATGTGCGAACTGCAGAAAACACAATGCCGTGAATACGATGGTTGACATATGACTTGAGTTCGTATGCAGGCAAAATGCTTCCAACAAAAATACAAGTGTAGCCATGGTGGTGCCGACCCACAGTATGTGTAATCCCACGCCACCGGAAAAAACACTCTCATCTTTCCGTCTGGGCGGCCGATGCATTCGTGTATGCCACA
>JBJTJB010000472.1:0-4101 GCA_046095245.1 Bacteroidota bacterium
CGCCTTCATGTCCCATTTACCAGAACGTAACTGCCCGGGCGCACACGGATACCGCTGAAATACGCAACAACCTGATAGCACAACTCACCGCCCCGGTCCGCTGGACACAGAGCGTAGAGCACATGGTGGCCGACGGAGCTACCACCTTCACCGAACTCGGGCCGGGCAAGGTATTGCAGGGACTCGTGAAAAAGATCTGGAAAGAAGCCGCCATTGCCTAGGTCAGGCTATCACCACTGCCACCCAACATCCGCACCACCAGCCTGCCTCTGCATCCCCTAAACGCCATATCGCCTGTTGACGGACGCTACCGGATGCAGAGCGAAGAGCTCGGACTTTACTTTTCGGAGGAGGCCTTGATCCGGTATCGCGTGCTGGTGGAAATCGAGTATTTCATCGAGTTGTGCGAATTGCCCCTTCCGCAACTACACTCGTTCGACAAATCGCTGTACAAATCCCTGCGGGCCATTTACCTCGGCTTCAGCCACCAGGATGCGCTTCACATCAAGAACATCGAGAAGACCACCAACCACGACGTGAAAGCGGTGGAGTACTTCCTCAAGGAACGATTTACAGAACTTGGCTTGGGCGAGTATCAGGAGTTCATTCATTTCGGACTTACCTCCCAGGACATCAACAACACCGCCATTCCGCTGAGCCTGCGCGAAGCCAATACCTTGAGTTACCTTCCGGCATTGAAGGCCGTGATGGAACGCCTGCTCCAAATGGCCAAGGCCTGGGCCGATGTTCCCATGCTGGCCCGAACGCACGGACAACCTGCCTCACCCACCCGCCTGGGCAAGGAGTTGTATGTTTTTTACCACCGGCTTCAGACCCAGCTCGAACTTTTGAACACCATCGCCTACTCGGCCAAATTCGGGGGCGCCACCGGCAACCTCAATGCCCACGCCGTAGCCTATCCCGACACCGATTGGATCGCCTTCAGCGAACGCTTCATTGCCCGGCTTGGACTGCAACGCAGTGCATACACCACGCAAATCGAGCATTACGACAACATGGCGGCACTGTTCGATGCCCTCAAACGCATCAACACCATCCTGATTGATTTGTCGCGCGACATGTGGACCTACATCTCCATGAACTACTTCACCCAACGGGTGGTGGCCAACGAAGTGGGTTCATCGGCCATGCCCCACAAGGTGAATCCCATCGATTTCGAAAACGCCGAGGGCAATTTCGGCATTGCCAATGCCTTGTACGAGCATTTTTCGGCCAAACTGCCCATTTCCCGATTGCAGCGCGACCTGAGCGACTCCACTGTATTGCGAAACATCGGCGTCCCTTACGCCCATACCCTTATTGCCTTCAAATCCCTGCTGAAAGGACTGGGTAAGATGGAAATCAATAGGGAAGCCATTGAATCCGACCTCGGAGACAATTGGGCTGTGGTGGCCGAAGCCCTGCAGACCATCCTGCGGCGCGAGGGCTTCCCCAAGCCCTACGAGGCCCTCAAAGCCCTAACACGGACCGGCGAACGCATCAGCGCCGAACACATCAGCCGGTTCATCGATACCCTGGAGGTCGACGAGCGGATCCGGGCGGAATTACGGGCCGTTAGCCCCTACAATTACACCGGTGTTGTGAAGGAATTCTAAAGATTTCGTCTTTTTTTCAAACAAATCGAGGCTCATTTTTGCCGCACAACAAGACCGACGGTTTCATTCTTAAAAATGGCACAAAAAGCCAATTAAACTTCCGGTATTATCAGGCAAATTTTGACACCTCGTGTCAACCACCACGGTTGCCCTGAAATTCCTACACAACAAGGAGTTATTTTTGCAGGGCATGAAAGTCCAGCGGATTTTATTGATTGAGCAGCTCCTGCGCCTGGGACCTGAAACAATCGACACCATTTGGGCCAAGCTAAAGCAGAAAGGCGTCACCTGCAGCAAACGCTCGGTTTACCGCGATTTACTCTCGCTTGAGGAACACTTCAACGACCTGCGCACCGAATTACAGGTCCTCGACGGGGAGTTCAACCGCAAGCAATGGGTGATTGTAGCCCGCAAACAGGGGGGCAACGAACGGGAGGACACCTACTTCAAGACCTTTGTTGCCGAGCAACTGAAGCCCGACTGGATGCGGAAGCTGACCGGCAATGCGCTTAAAATCCTGCTGAAAAACAACTACGTCATCCAGCAGAACGAGTTCCGCGATATCGCTTCCCACCTCCCACCCGATGCCATGATGCATACCGGATGGGGCGAATACAATGCCCATTACCTGGATCCGGTGCACGTTCGCAACGTGTTGTGGGGAATCACCAACAAACGCATGGTGCGTGTTTCGCAGAAATACCACAGCAAGCAGGTGACCTACCTTTTTTCGCCTTATCGCATCATCTATCACAGGGGCACCCTGCATGCAGCGGGCTGGATCAACGGACGTACCGCCCGCGAACGCGAGTTCGGCATCCGTGAAATTGATTTGTTTGACAAAGTGGAATGCACCAACGAGCGCTTCTACCCACGGCAGAGCGGTCGGGTGGCGGACCGCCTGCTGAAAAGCCGCTTCGGTATCCACGACACAAATGAAGGCAAGGCGGAAAAAATCCGCATTGAACTGGGCGATGGTCCGGGCCATTTTCTGAGCCGCAGACAGTGGCATCACAGCCAGCGATTCACCAAATCGGCCAAGGGTACCTGGTACCTCGACATGGAGTGTACGGTGAACATCGAGCTGGTGGGCTGGATTTTCAGTTGGCTGGAGCATGCCAAAGTGATCAGGCCGGCTTCCCTGCGCAAATTGATGCAGGAACGAGCAGAACACATCGCTGCGATGTACCGGGAGGATCTGCCTCCGGTAAATCCTCAGGACACCAACGATGCGCGCCGAATAGGTCGCTAATTTCGTAGAGTGAGCGCCGTTATTCTCCTTTTTGCCGGTATGACCTGCTTCGGCATCAGCAATTGCCTGTGGAAACCCCTGCAGCAAAACGCGTCCACGGCAACCCTGTTGATGTACCGCAGCCTGTGGACCGTTGCGGCGCTGATCCTGATGGTATTTATCTGGGGTAGCCACGAAACCCATACACCGGATTCCGTAATCCGCTGCCTGCCCTGGATCGGACTAAGCCTGTTGGGCCTATGGTGCTTTGTGCGGTCCACACGCCATCAACCTTCGGGCATTTCGGGAACCCTGATCCTCTCCTTGGGCTTTTTCGGTGCTCTGGCCGCTTGGCTGGGGGCGGGTGATGCGCTCCCACGAAATCTGATTGTACTCATCCTGATTTACGGCGTCGGAGTATTATTGATCGATCCGGCTCCACTTCGATTCAAGCCTCCGCACAAAGGCACCCTACTGGTTTTGGCTGCAGCCGCATGTTGGGCCATTGCCACCCTGGGCTTCAAGCCATGCGTTGCTGAGACCGGCATCTGGACCTTCGCACTATTGCAGGAATCGGTGGTACTGATAACCGGATTCGTACTCGTAAACCGGGGTGTTGAGGCCAAACACAACACGCTGCCCAGGCCGCTATACACCGTACTGCCCCTGGCCGGGTTGACCTTGGGCGGAGTATTGGCCTGCAATGTGGCCATCAGCCAGCTCAGCGTCATTCAATTCGCCTGGATTTCGACCGTGCAACCGGTCACCACCCTCTTTGTAGCCGCGCTGTTCTTCGGCGAACGGCTCACGCTGCGGCAGCTTTCCGGAGGCCTCCTCCTCATGACCGGAGCCCTCCTGAGTACGGTTTGGGCGCACCAGGCTTAAGTATTTCAGCAACATTGACATCTTCATGGAATTGCACCACATAGGTGCAAGCACCTATATTTGTCTATTGCTTTCACACAGCAAGCGTTCCCTAATCGGGTAGTAATCATCCCATCCCACAGGCGGCCGTATAGGTCGCCTGTTTTGATTTGGGAGGGTGGCAAATCTTTCATTATTCCGTGTGGATTATTGGCCTTAGCCCTCTTTCATTGCCTCCAAAAAATCGCGCAATACGTTGATTTTCGGCTGGAGGTTTTAAGAACAACTATTACCAAACCGCATCACCCTAAAACAAACCTATCACCCCTTTTCAATTACAATTCATGAAAACACGGAACACATCGTATTCGACAGCACGATCCATAATGC
>JBJTJB010000473.1:0-1489 GCA_046095245.1 Bacteroidota bacterium
ATGTGAACTCGCTCCCACACTCGGCTTCGACGTGGAGGAAATTCCGGAAAAGGATATTGATGCCATCGCTGTCAGTTCTACACGGATCCGGACATCTTTATTGAATGCAGAGGTCGAGCTTGCCCGAAATTTGTTGGGATACCCCTACGCGCTCGAGGGTGTGGTGATAAAGGGAAGGCAAATCGGCAGAACCATCGGCTATCCTACCGCCAATTTGGCTATCGCGGATCCGGATAAACTCATTCCGGCCAACGGTGTCTATGCGGTATGGGTCGAATGCGAGGGGCGACGCTTTAAAGGGGCGATGAGCATCGGTCACAGACCGACGTTCGATGCAGGGGAGCGGAGTATTGAGGTGCATGTGTTGCAGTTCAGCGGAGACCTGTATGGGAAATCCCTGCGCGTTGAGTGTATGTATCACTTGAGGCCGGAGTTGAAATTCGATGCGGTCGATCATTTGATCCGCCAAATGCAACAGGATTGTTTGAAAGCCGATCAACTCCTTGTGGGTTGATTACGTGTTTTACTGCTGTATTGCTGTATTTTCGTCAGCAAATGATTCGGATTCTCCTTTTTGCGATCTGTTTTTGGGGTGGTTTCTTACCCACGGACATCATGGCTCAGGATGCCGATTCGGTTGTCGATACGAGCAAAGTTGTATTAAAGGTATACAGGAGTTATGGTGAAGGACTGCGAAACCCCGACTCGGTCTTTGTGCTTGACCTGAGCAAGCAGAAACGGAAAGTCCTTCCCGATGAGGTAAGGCAGTTCCGGACCCTGCAGGAGCTGCGTATCTCGCGAAATTCCCTGTCTACACTACCCGATTGGATCGGCGAGTTGACGCAGTTGAAGAAACTGGATGTGTCGAACAACAAACTCACTTCGCTTCCGGCTTCCATCGGCCTGCTCAACAAGCTTGAATTTCTTGGACTCAACCGGAATCTGATCCGCGAGCTTCCGGTGGAAATCGGGGGGCTTTCCAGTTTGCAGATTCTTGAAATGTGGGATAACGAACTTGAAGTCGTTCCGGATGAACTGAAAAAACTTCATGCCTTGAAGGTGTTCGAATTGCGCGGTATCCTGTTTTCACAACGCGACCAGGAACGGATCAGGTCTCTGGTGCCTGATGCGGATGTATACTTTTCTCCCCCCTGCAACTGCAAAAACTGACCTCATCCGTCCGTTCCCACATGAGTCAACCGAATTCCGAAGCCCAATCCCCGTTCCGTTTGGCCTTAGGCCGTTTGAAAGGTGATTCGGCATCGATGATTTCCTTGTCGGTCATCCTCCTCTGTGTGGTTTTTGCCCTGGCTTGTTATCTGCTTGCTCCCGACAATTCGCCATCAGCCAACCGCATGAACATCACGTGCGCGATGCAGGCCCCCGGCACGCGTATCACTTACCTGATTGTACCCGACAAACAAGCCGAACACTTGTCCTGGCTGGAGTCGTGCGTGAGCGGTTTCGCGCCCGAAGGGAAGTGGGTTCC
>JBJTJB010000474.1:0-1272 GCA_046095245.1 Bacteroidota bacterium
CCACCGTTACCTCCTGCGGCAGCTATACCAATCCGCTTAATGGAAGAACGTATACCGAGAACACGACGGATTCCATTCGCGTGGGATGTGTCAAATACGTAGCTCGTATAATCGTGGCTCCGCCTGCGGCGCTCCTTGGCACGATGATACCATATTTTACCGGCAGTACGGCATCAATGGGCACATTGGCGGCATGTAAAAACACGTCTCAAACCTTTACGGTTCGTTCGGTGCCTTTTGCCACTTCCTATCAGTGGACTTTGCCATCCGGCGCAACGGGAACCTCTACCACGAACAGTATCACGGTTCAGTTCGGCAACAACTTCAGCGGTGGCAATATCTGTGTAACGCCGGTGAATGCCTGTGGTGCGGGTACAACGATTTGCAGAACCGTCACAGTACTTAACACACCACCAACCGGTCGTCTGCAAATCACCGGTCCTTCAGCGCCGCATATTTCGGGTAGCTATTCTGTAGCACCGATCCCCGGAGCGACCTCTTACACCTGGAGTGTATCGAACAACACGGCTATCATAGTAAGCGGACAAGGTACTTCTCAAATACATTTGGAAGCACTTCCCGGCTTCACGCGTGCGAACTTATCCGTCCGCGCATCCAACTGCAGAGGCAATGGCTCAAGCGCAACGCTGGTGCTGAAAAATAACAATAACAACGTGGGGGGGGTTCTTATGAGATTGGGAGCCATACAACCCAATGATATATCCGTTTATCCGATCCCGAACAGAGGTGTGTTCACGTTGCGCACTTCATCGTTCATGGTCGATGCACGTGTAGAGATCTACACGATGGAGGGCAGACTGGTACAAGCTGCAGTTCTTCCTGCCAATACTGCTGAAATGCTGCTCGATCTCCAGCAAGCCGCTTCCGGATTGTACCAGGTGAGGGTAGTGTCAGGGGAGGAAGTGAAAACCATCCGGGTGGTGGTCCAGTAAAAAAAGAAAGCCGACAGCCGGGTGGTAAAATAAAATCATCCGGCTGCCGATAACCTCCAACCTATCCCGCAAGTATACGAGACGTTCCGCAACTGCCAACCGATCCCGCATACTTGCGGGACGGGCTCCAACTCATGAATCTGTAATCCCTGAACTGATAAAATTCACGGAAAAGAAGGAGTCTATCATCAGCCTTTAGCAAATCTTCAAGGTGTCGGGTGAGAAGGGGTGATTGACTTGGTACAACTGCATGGGTTGAATCTGCAGCCCATCTTTGAAGTTCATCATGTCTAATCATTTTGCAAAACAAACAGGAATC
>JBJTJB010000475.1:0-2077 GCA_046095245.1 Bacteroidota bacterium
CATCAAAGCAGGTAATACGAAACTGTTGTACGTAGCTCCTGAATCGCTCTCCAAGGATGAAAACGTGAAATTCCTGCGCGAGGTAAACATTTCCTTCTTTGCCATTGATGAGTCGCATTGTATTTCCGAGTGGGGACACGACTTTCGCCCCGAATACAGAAGACTAAGGCCCATCAACGACCAGATCGGTGAAGTGCCAATCATCGCACTCACGGCAACCGCCACCGAAAAGGTACAGTCCGATATCCAGAAAAACCTGGGCATGCTGGATGCCAGTGTCTACAAAGCCTCCTTTAACCGACCCAATCTTTATTACGAGGTTAAACCGAAGGTCAATGTCCTGAAAGAAATCATCCGCTTTGTCAAGCAGCATTCGGGCAAGTCCGGTATTGTGTACTGCCTAAGCAGGAAAAAAGTGGAAGAGGTTGCGCAAACCTTGAGTGTCAATGGTGTGCGTGCTTTGCCGTACCACGCAGGACTTGATGCATCCACCCGGGCACTGCATCAGGATAAATTCCTGATGGAAGAAGTCGATGTGATTGTTGCCACCATTGCCTTTGGGATGGGTATCGACAAACCGGATGTACGTTTTGTAATCCACCACGATATTCCCAAGAGCCTCGAAGGTTACTACCAGGAAACGGGGCGTGCCGGTCGTGACGGCCGAGAGGGGCGCTGCCTTTGCTTTTACAGCCACAAGGACATCGAGAAGCTTGAGAAGTTCATGAAGAACAAGCACGTGGCTGAATTTGAAATCGGTAAACAGCTCCTACTTGAAACCGAGGGCTATGCAGAAACTTCGGTATGCCGCCGACGTGTGTTGCTCAATTACTTCGGCGAACAGTTTGAATTGGACAACTGCAACAGTTGCGATAACTGCCTGCATCCCAAACCGAAAATAGAGGCTGGGGAGCAGATGGCCCTACTGCTTGAGGCGGTTAAACTGGTGAAAGAAAAACACCAGGGCGAGCATGTGGTGAATGTCTTGATGGGCTTTACCAACCAGCAGGTAAAAAACTATAAGCACGATTTACTGGAGGTATTCGGATCGGGTTTTGAAGAAGGTGTCAAATTCTGGACTGCCATCATCCGTCAGGGAATCCTGGCTGGTTTTCTGTCCAAAGACATTGATCATTACGGACTCCTGAAACTTACTCCTGCCGGCCAATCATTCCTGGATAATCCCGGCTCCTTTACCATTGTTCCGGACGCTGATTTCAGTGATACGGAAAGTGACGATGACGACGAGTTTTCGGGTAGCGGACAGGCTTCCGCAGCTGACGAGAAACTTTTCGAGATGTTTAAAAACCTTCGCAAGACCGTTGCGAAACAGAAGAACGTACCTCCGTTTGTGGTTTTTCAAGACCCCTCATTGGAGGAGATGGCTACCAATTACCCCATCACGCAGGATGAATTGAAAAACATCACCGGCGTAGGTTCTGGTAAAGCCACCAAGTTCGGCAAACCCTTTATCGACTTGATCCGCCAGTACGTAGAGGACAATGGCATTGAGCGCCCGATGGACCTTGTGGTGAAGAGCGTAGTCAACAAGAGTGGTCTGAAGGTTTACATCATCCAAAACATCGACCGTAAAATTTCGCTCGAAGACATGGCCGGCTCAAAAGGCATCAGTCTCTCGGAATTGATTGGCGAAATCGAGTCGATTGTGGCCTCCGGTACGCGTATTGATGTCCAGTACTACATCAATGAAGTCATTGACCAGGACCGACAGGATGAAGTTTACGACTACTTCAGTAGCGCTGAAACAGATTCCGTTGAAGATGCCATTCAAGAACTTGGCGAAGACGATTATACTCAGGATGAGATCCGCCTTATGCGCATCAAATTCATGAGCGAAATGGCAAACTAATTGATTTTCAAATGCCTGAACCACCCAATAGCTTCTCCCAATTGGTGGATTTTTCATTATTGCCCACTCCCTGTTGAAAAGCCAAATCAACCCGTTCGCTTAGCCCGTGGGGACTCACTACCGTCGGGGCTTGCCTGGCGGGGGTAAAATCGCCTTATTGTGATAGTCACATCATTCGACTCACCATGTCTAATCTATACTCATCTG
>JBJTJB010000476.1:0-3114 GCA_046095245.1 Bacteroidota bacterium
CATTGTTGATCTCAGCGGTAAAGTGGTATTGACTCCCGTCGTAAATCAGGGAAGCACTACAGCGAACATCGATATCAGCGCTTTGGCCAACGGTCTCTACACCATTCAGATCCAGACCGAATCCGGGATTGGATTCAGCCGCCTGAGTGTAGTGAAATAATTAAACGCCAATTTCATTAAAAAGGCTGCCTCGAAAGGGCAGCCTTTTTTATTGGCTCAGAACGTCTGATTTGATTTGAAGACACGCTGCATGGTCAAACAAACCACTACATGAAGCCGACCCTTTCCTCAAGCTTTTATCGCTTCATTATCATCCAATCAACATGTAGCACGTTACGTGTATGGGGCATAAGCGCCCAAGCGTGAGGCCCCTTTCGCTATGCGAAACCACTATGCCTGGCGCCTCACCTTAACGTAAATATGATCCAGTCTAAACATCACACACCTTGCACTAAAAAACAAAAGGCAGCTTTCGCTGCCTTTTGCACATTGATTGTATCCGGATTATCACCGAATGATTTTCATTTCATTGAGCAGGTGGCTTGCACCGCCGAACTTATCCATGATGAACAAGGTGTAGCGCACATCAACGCAAATGGTGCGCTGGAATTGCGGCTCGAAGGCGAAGTCGCTGGCGATTGCTTCCCAGTTGCCATCAAAAGCGGTTCCGATCAGTTCTCCGTTTCCGTTGATAACCGGACTTCCTGAGTTTCCGCCTGTGATATCGTTGTCGGTGAGGAAACACACATGCAACTCTCCGTCCTTATCGGCGTAAGCACCGAAGTCGCGCTTCTTCATCATATCAATCAAGCGCTGGGGGGCATCAAACTCGATATCGCCGGGTGTATACTTCTCTACAACACCACGGGATGTGGTAAACTCCTTGTAGAAGGTGGCATCTTTCCCATTGTAAGGAAGCACGCGTCCGTAGGTCATGCGCATGGTACCGTTCGCGTCCGGATTGAAGAGCTTACCCTGATTGATTTCCATCATTCCGGCCTGGAACAAGCGGTTCGCCTTACCCAGCTGGGCGTTCACTGCCATCAACTCCGGCTGCATTTTGGCCGACACTTCGTTCATGTACGCCGAACTGATCTGATAAATAGGATCCTTCTGCAGCGTCTTCAATGAGGGCGACTTCAAAAAAGCAGCAAGTTTATCCTTGCTCACCAGAACAGACTTGGACCACATGGCTTCGGCCATGGCCGTATAATCACGCTTGTGCTTGTCGGCCATACTGATCAGTACAGCAGGCAGACGCTTGTTGTCCAGGTCCTCCACCAGGTGCATCAGCACGGAAGCCAAGACCTTCTTCTCGATGGGCTCGTAAAACTCCTTGAAATCGGCATCAAGGTCCTTGGCCATTTCGGCTGCAGCTTTCGTCGCCTCTTCTTTCTTGGCCTTGTCCTTCAATTGCGCTTCCAGCTGCGTAAGTCCCATAGCCAACATCATGGGTTGTGATTTACTGATACCATCCTGCATGTACACGCTGTACAAACCGATTTCACTCACCTTCGCATAGGCATCGTTATACATACCGATCACACCGGCATATTCGGCTTTGTTGTTTGCCTTCACCCAGGCGGAAAACTTCTCCTCTTCGGCCTTACGTCGCTCATAGATATTGAGCTTCTTCAGTGCGTCGGCCTCTCCCATGAATTTCTTCCAGTAGTTGCTGAGTCCGGCATATTTATCGGCATACATCAGCTTGATCTTCGGATCCTTGTGCATGTACTCCTCATAGATATCCAGAATGTCGCGGCGGACTTTTACGCGCTTAGGCCTCTCGTTGTCGGAGTAAAATTTGATACCGGCACTGTAGGTGTAACGCTGTGTGCGACCGGGATAACCCAGAATCATGGCATAGCTACTGTCCTTGGGCCCCTGGATGTTCACAGGGAAATAGTGCTTGGGCGTATACGGCTTGTTCTCCTTGTTGAATTTGGCCGGCTTGTTAGACGCACCATCGGCATAAATCCGGAACACACTGATATCACAGGTATGACGGGGCCACATCCAGTTGTCGGTTTCGCCACCGAACTTGCCGATATTCTCAGGAGGTGTTCCAACCAAGCGTATATCCTTGAATACCTGGTAATACATCGCCAGGAAACGGTTGCCAGCCCAAAACGGAACGATTTCAATTACAAACATGTCCTTGTCATCTCCAAGGGCATCCTTCAACTTGGCCGTGGCTGCTTTGATGGCTGCACTGACCGCCTTACTGCGGGCTGACTCGTCATCTCCCTTGGGCAGACTGTCTACGATCATGGAAGTCACGTCATCCACCTTGGCAAGCAGACCGATATTGAAGTTGGCCGGACGCTCTTCGCTTAGACTCTTGGCCCAAAAACCGTTTTGAAGAATGTTGTCTTCGTTCGTACTCAATTCCTGAATGGCACCATAGCCACAGTGGTGGTTGGTGAGAAAGAGGCCCTGCTGAGAAACGATTTCACCCGTACAGAACATGCGGTTTTGCTTGCTCATGAGGCGCACTACAGCGTCCTTCATACTTGCCTTGTTGATGGCATAGATGTCTTCGGCTGTGAGTTTCAGGCCGCGGGCCTGCATCGAATCCTGAAGTTGAGAAATGAGGAACAGCGGCCACATGCCTTCATCGGCACAGGCAGGCCGGCCGATCCCGATTCCGAGGATCGCCAGCAGGACAAAGAGGTGTTTTTTCATGGTGGATTTAGGGCAATGTTTCAGAAGGCGCAAAGTAAGGCAATCAGCGCCAAACGGCACCGACCAAGAGCCGTGGGAAGGCTAGATTAAACGATGATTCCGGCCAGGGTAGCGGAGAGGTAAGAAGCCAATGTTCCGCAAAATAAGGCCTTGAGCCCCAGCCTCGCCAGATCGGCCTTGCGTCCTGGCGCGAGCTCCCCGATCCCCCCGATTTGCATGCCAACACTGGCGAAATTGGCAAACCCGCAGATGGCGATTGAAACGATCAACAGTCCTTTTTCCGTCAAAATGGGAACGGATTTGTTACTCAGGTTCTGAAAGACAGTAGCTATGCCATGATTCTGGGTTATCCCGGTCGCACACAGCGTTACACCTACAGTGCCGGTATCAAATTTTACTCCGACAACGAGAGGCCTAAGCGCGTAAAAG
>JBJTJB010000477.1:0-1772 GCA_046095245.1 Bacteroidota bacterium
GGCATGGAAGGATGTGAAATCTGTACTGAAACCATTCGATCCCAACACGCTCGATGCACAGGGTTACGTCGGGTTGGGGCTAAGTGAGCGTCAGGCCGAGTCCCTTATCCGCTACAGGGAGCTGCGAGGAGGGTTCCGGTCGAAGGAGGATGTCAAAAAGGTCCGTGTGCTCGATTCCGCCTTGTTTGCCCTGTGGTCGCCTTTTATTTCTTTGCCTGAGCGCACTCACCGGGTGAGCACCGTCAAGTCCAATCGGGCAGGTACATCAAGGTCCCGGCGCACACTGGTAATCGACCTCAATCGCGCCGATACCAACGACTTGATGGACCTGCCCTTGATCGGTTCCGGTAGGGCTCGGGCCATATATCGATACCGGGAGCGCTTAGGAGGCTTCCACGACCTGTCTCAGCTCAATGAAATCAGGGCGCTGCCCGATAGTGTAATCAGTGCCATTTTGCCTTACGTAAGTATAGCAACTCCGGTTTACCGCAAGTTGCAAATCAATCGTGCCCCATTGGACAGCCTGATTCACCCGTATTGCCCCAAACCCCTGGCACGGATGATAGTTGCCTACAGGGAGCAGCACGGACTTTACAATGGCTTAACAGACCTGTTGGTTTTACCCTTGTCCGACGCTGAAATACTGCGTAAACTTGCACCTTATTTATCCTTTGATTCCCCCTGACAGACATGGAGTTTTCCCCTACCGACAACCAGGAACTGATTGCACAGACGGTTCGTGATTTTGCACAACGTGCCATCCGGCCACATTTCATGGAATGGGATGAAGCCCAGATTTTTCCTGTGGATGTATTCAAACAGTTGGGTGAACTCGGCTTGATGGGTGTACTGGTTCCGGAGCAGTACGGAGGTGCAGGTCTGGGCTATTTTGAATACGTCACTGCGATTCAGGAATTGGCTCGCGTGTGCGGATCAGTAGGATTGTCAATGGCCGCACACAATTCTTTATGCACCGGTCACATACTCATGTTCGGCAACGAGGAGCAGAAGAAACATTATCTGCCCAAACTTGCTTCCGCCGAGTGGATAGGTGCATGGGGGTTAACCGAAGCCAATACGGGATCGGATGCCATGCGGATGCGCTGTGTAGCCCGCCAGGATGGCGATCATTGGGTGCTTAATGGTGCGAAGAATTGGATCACCCACGGTATTTCCGGCAATGTTGCTGTCGTGTTGGCCCGCACGGGCGAGCTGTTGGATTCACATGGAATAACCGCGTTTGTTGTTGAGCGAGGTACTCCGGGTTTTAAGGCAGGCAAGAAGGAGAATAAGTTGGGTATGCGTGCCTCTGAAACAGCCGAAATGATTTTCGAAGATTGCAGGATTCACAAAGATCAGGTACTAGGAAAGGTCGGTGACGGTTTCGTTCAGGCGATGAAAATTCTGGATGGTGGTCGTATTTCAATTGCGGCTTTGTCCCTGGGTATTGCGAAAGGTGCACTCGACGCATCCATCAAATACGCTCAGGAACGCCAGCAATTCGGTCAGCCTATTGCTAACTTCCAGGGCATTTCATTCAAGTTGGCTGATATGGCAACACAGATTGAAGCCTCAGAACTGCTTACGATGCAGGCCGCCGATTTAAAGAACCGTGGTCAAAAGGTGACACGCCAGAGCGCCTTTGCCAAGTATTGTGCTTCCGAGGTAGCAGTGCGTTGCAGTACCGAGGCAGTCCAGATTTTTGGTGGTTATGGTTACACCAAGGATTTTCCGGTCGAGAAATTCTACCGCGATTCCAAATTGTGTACAAT
>JBJTJB010000478.1:0-3196 GCA_046095245.1 Bacteroidota bacterium
GTTTTCACCAACATGTTTCGCAACGGTGGCGCTTCCATTACCTACTCTGGTTTGGTAGTTGATGACAATACGGTTTTTGCAACCTACAATACCATCATCCAGGCTCAGCTGCAAACCCGTATGGTCGGCGCCACCGTTGCGAAACATGTTGGTGAAAACGATACCGCGGGCACCGGTGATTGAAGTGGCAGCCGGAGTAGCGTTAGAACTTGTTGATGTCAAATCGATGTAGTTGTCCTCTATGGTCACATTGGAAACCTCCGCACTGACTGACTGAGCGGTGTTAAGGATGTGCTCACCGAAAACAATCCCGTTAAACTGGTTCGTCCTTGACGGGAGGTTTGCATACACCCAGTTGTTCCGCAAGGTGATTCCGGAACGATACGCTACGGTTGCAGGTGCAACAGGACTTCCGATACGCGTGCTGATACCATCACGGGCCGAGAGTCGAATTTCAACCTTGAAAACATCAACAACAACGTTGTCGGCTTAGATTGTTACTACGAAACTTGAGCTGCCACCCGTGCCATCAATGATGGATTCACCACTACCCCTGCTAACACCATTGGCTTTCACGCCAGCATTGGCACCATAAAGGGTAAGTGATTTACCAACTAGGATGTTGGCGGAGTACGTACCAGCATCCACGCGGATGATGTCGCCGGCACTTGCTGCTGCAATAGCATCAGCAATCGTGGCGAATGGTGCAGCGGCTGTCCCGGGGTTACCAGGAGCACCAACAGCACTTGTGTACACGTCACCGCTGGTCGAGTTGTCGTTTACGTAGTACGTAGACTGCGCACTCGCCCGGAAGGCGGTCGTCATCAGAACGATGACAAACAAAGCGTACCAGCGCAGGAGCGCTGTCACGCCTGAAGCGTTGTTGTTTTTCATTGGTGTATGTGTATTGTGTTTCATCAAAAGAGGGTAATGGTTTTCCAAAATGGACACTATCAGGGTTACGCAATTTAGGCTCAGAAGTTCTTCCGTGCAAGTTTTTTTTTTGTAATCGGCCCAATGATGCGTATAATTGGGTGAATACCCCTAAAATTAGGGCGGAGAATGAAAAAGTGGGATGGAGGACTGGTTTTTCATGTTCACGCAGAAAAAAATGAGGTCTTACCCCTATTAATGGGGTTGTGATTTAGAAAAGTGATCGAAAAACACGGGTTTTTGAATTGGATGTAAACATAGGTATATGTCAGGGGCAGGGAAACGCCTGCATGGGTGATTCTGCTGATGTGGGTTGATGTTGTTTGGTAAATGGCCGGATTGCGTTGCGGATTAAAACCGGATTTTAAGCGAAAGCCTTTTCCGCCGAAGGCGAATCGAAGGGCCGGGTGATACATTACCAGACCTGACGGTTTATTAACGCCTACGTTCCTGTTTCGTGATCCGGTTTTTCCTTTTTCTTCTTTCTTTTCTTTAGAAGAAAAGAAACAAAAGAATCGTTGTGCAAACAAGGCCGGGGACACATAGTGATTTGATGTAGGAGTCTAACGTTTTAGTCCCTGATTCCGCCCTGCGACTTACCCGGACTGTGTTTGTGCAGCATCGACATCGTGCACATACAAAACCGAACAAGACCAATCCGATTTGAGTCGCACAGCCTTACCCGTGCCCAAACAAGGTCCGCTCGCACAAGCTACACACGCGCAGGGCTTTGCCACCGGCTGTGTTTGCACACAAATTCCGGGTTCGGCAGACGATGTTTCCTTTAAGACTATCCCGCCTCGGGGGTGTTTATGGCTAGGCTAGAAATCGCATTGCCATATTTCAAATAATCACACTTTCAAATTAACAGCCCCCTCAGGAATTGCCACATTTTCAAATTATCACATTTTCAAATCAAGCCTTCACCCACATCACCAAATCGTCACATCACCACATCATCAAATCAAGCAAAGGGCTCAGCCACCGGTTTATCATTAAATTAGCACATTTTCAAATTTTCAAATTTTCAAATTGACAACAAGTGGCGTACCTTGCAGGAAAGTGTAACCTCAACGGCTCATGTTCGTACACACGCTCATGCCAACGCTTACCCGCTTGTTCCGCACTTTTATGGTGCTGTTGCCGCTCGTGCTGCAACAGGTTTCCGCTTTTGCTCAACTGGGTTTGTATAGTTTTCAGCAAAGCACCGCCAGTTTTAGCCCGATTACCGGAGGAACTGTTGTTGCGAGCGCCACAGGGGTCAGTGGCAGTGCCGCCCTGGATGATGTGGTGTATACGATTCCGGCCGGGACAATTCCGTTCGATTTCCGGTTCAATCCGGGCAGCGGGCAGGCCAATTCCTACAGTGGATTTTCACTGAGCAGCAATGGCTACATCACCTTCGGCAGTACGGCACCCACCGCTACATCGTATACGCCTCTTTCGGCCAGCACCGGATATTCGGGGGCCATTTCGCCTTTTGGCAGGAACCTGATCGGCGTGTATGATCCGGGCAATTCCACCGTGGCCCATATCCGCACCGAGACCCTGGGCAGTGCGCCCAACCGGCGCTTCGTGGTGCAATGGGCGAACTTCAAACCCAGCACACAAACCGGTACGGGAACCTGTACGTTTCAATTGCATTTGTTGGAAGGCAGCAATGCCATCGAGTTCCATTACCGCTTCAGTGGCACCTTCACCCTTTCGGGCAGTACCACCGCACAAGTGGGCATGCGCGGAGGATCGAATGCAGCCTATGCCAATCGACTGGTAGGATCGGGAACCGCCTGGACGGCCTCTACTGCAGGAACAGCCAACAACAGTACCTGTACCATCACCACTACCCAATTGCCTCCCGATGGACTGGTGTATGCCTGGACCTGTCCGCCCCCTTCATCGGCATCCTACCGGAACAGCACCAAGGTGCAGACGGAACTATTCTGGACATCGAACGGCGCGGGCACCTATTATATTGAGTGGGGCCCGAACGGCTTTACACAAGGAGCGGGCACCAGTATCAATACAACGGACACCTTTCTCCTCATCACCGGGTTAAGTGCATCCAGTACATACCAATACTATTTACGCAAGACCTGCTCCTCCGCAGCCGATACACTGGGGCCATTCACCTTCAAGACCGGTACGGACGGAGAAGATTGCTTAACCGCACTTCAGGTACCGACTGCCGGGTCACTGGCCACCTGCATTAACCAAACGGTGACCAACGGTGTTTCGTCAAACGGTCCAACCTGTATATGCACCG
>JBJTJB010000479.1:0-5177 GCA_046095245.1 Bacteroidota bacterium
GTATGGGACGGGGCGCTTGTTTGTTGGCTTTCACCGCTTCGTCGATGGTCATCCAGTTGACGCGGCTTCCATCGGCATTTTGCGCACTGGCATTGGCAATAAATGTAAAGAATAGCACAAAAAACAACCCTGCCATTTTCACAGCGGGGACGCGGGGAAGGCTACAGGATGTGATCATTTGAAAGTTTGATACGTTGAAAAAGGAAATCCGAAGTGACTGATGAAACGCCACGTTCGATGAAAATCCTTTCATGATCACGGAATCTTTAAGCCAGATGTTCCGCAACTGTTCAAAACCGATAGCGGCAAACTGCCTGATTCGCTGGGTTGTTTGATTCATCAAAATAAAATCCGGTCCTTAAAATTGGTTTAACTATGATTCAATAACCGCAAGTTCACTTTATCGTTGGCTTACGGCCGGGTGTCCAGGGCGCCTTAAGGGTATCCATGCGTGATTCGAACACGGCGATGCTGGCAGCAATTTCTCCGAGCGAAGTCACAGCCTCACGCAATTGCTTCTCGGCAGTGGTGTATGATTTACGGTAAGTGCCTGTAGGATTGCTGGTGGTGCTCCACATGCCTCCTTCAATGGTTCCGATGCGGTCGTTGAGTGAAGGTGTGGTCTCGAACTCGCGTCGTGCCATGGAATCGTCTCCGTTCATCAGCATGTTAAGTGCCTGCAAGCGCTGACGGATTTTTTCAAGATCCTGAACCAGCTCGGCACCGGCACCGGGTGTTTCCAACAGGGCGGCACGCAAATACTTGAGCTTGTTTTCCAGTTCCGAGCGGTGCTCGTTGGCAATACCGGCATTGCGACGCAGTTCAGCCACATTCCTGCAGAATGCATCGAAGGCGCGTTTGTCTTCCGGACTGAGTTTGTTGAGTCGCAGGGGTCGGATGCTGAAGGTTTCCGGGCCTGCAAGCTCGGTCAACGTGCCGTTGTCTACTTTGCTCAATGTAACTGAATAGGTACCCGGAACTGCCATGGCGCCGGTTTCACTCTGGTCCCAGGGATTGTTCGGGTCAGGTGTGTAAAAGGAGACGGGAGCGGGTGAACTGTAACGCATATCCCAATGGATGCGCTTGAGTCCTTTTTTGGCCTCCGCTTTCAATTTACGCACGGGATTCCCATCGGCATCGCGAATGGTGAGCAACAGGTAAGGGTCGGATTGGTTGTCCTCCAGGCGAATACTATCTGCAGGGGGATAGGGCACCGGCTGATTCGTCTTGATGAGCTCCTTCTCACGTTCACGGCGGAGTTCACGGATGGTTTTGATGTCGTCGCGCAGGTGAATGGTGAAGGTGGTGGCGACGTTGGGATTCGCACAGGTGTAAAAACTCTCGCCCAGGAATCCTTTGAGGGGATGGCCATTGCGTTGGTATTCTACATACTGCAAGCCCTCCTTCACCGGGAAGATCAGTGCTTCGCGCGAAAGCGATTCTTCGTTGATCAGGCGCAAGGGACTGTAATCGTCCAGGATATAGAATCCCCGACCGAACGTAGCCAGCACAAGATCGTTTTCGCGTTCCTGTATGGCAAGGTCGCGAACAGCGATGGTAGGCAATCCGCCTTTCAGCGCAGTCCATTTACCGCCACCGTTGTGCGTAAAGAACACGCCGAACTCGGTCCCACAAAACAACAGGTCTTTCTTGATGTGATCTTCTGCAATGGTATAAACACTGCCGCGCGTGGGCAGGTTGTTGCTCATACTGCTCCAGGTTTTTCCGCCATCGCTGCTTTTGCAGATGTAAGGACTGAAGTCGCCATATCGGTGGTGGTTGAAGGTGGCGTAAAAGACATTGCGGTCGTGGCGCGATGCGATGATCTGGTTCACATAGGTCCGATCCGGCACGCCGGGGAACTTATCCACGCGCGACCAGGTTTTTCCACCATCGGTGGTGATATGGATGAGCCCATCGTCTGTACCGACTACCAGGTGGTTTTCATCGAACCAGGATTCGGCAATCGATACAAGCTGTCCGTAAAAATCGGTCGACTGGTTTTTCGCAACGGCATCCATGCTCCACACGCGACCCATTACCGGGAGGGTGTTGCGATCAATCCCGCGGCTTAGATCACCACTGAGTACTGTCCAGTTATCGCCGCGGTCATCGGAGCGGAAAAGCTTGTTGGCACCGAAATACAGTCGTTTATTATCGAAGTGTGATATGACAATGGGAGCATCCCAGTTCCAGCGCAAGGCGGGCTCCCCTTCGCCCTCAACCGGTTTGATATCGAGGGCCTCACCGCTCTTACGGTCGTAGCGTACAAGTCCGCCATACTGCCATTCCGAATAAACGATATCGGGATCCTTGGGGTCGACCACGGTCTCGAACCCATCCCCGCCCACAGTCACATACCAATCCATGTTGTGGATACCATTGGCATTGATCGTGCGGGATGGACCTCCAAGCGTGTTGTTATCTTGCGTACCTCCATACACGTTATAGAAAGGTTCGGCATTGTCGACCGCCACCTTGTAGAACTGCGTAATGGGCAGGTTGGTTTTGTATTCCCAGTTGGCACCGTGATCGAAGGTCTCGTACAAGCCTCCATCACAACCTGCCAGCAACCGGTTGGTGTTTGACGGATCGATCCACAGCGCATGGTTATCCACGTGCTTGTAGCGTTCACCGATGTTGCGAAAGGATTTACCACCATCGGTCGACACGTTGATCCAGAAGTCGACATAAAACACCTTGTCAGGATTTTTCGGATCGGCAAAAATCTCCTGGTAATAGTTTCCCGCAGTGGAATTGTCGCAGCGCTTCTCCCAGCTTGCACCACGGTCGGTCGAACGGAACACGCCTCCTTTTTTCTCACCGGCTTCCACAATGCAGTACAAGATGTCGGGGTTGACCGGCGATACACACATGCCGATACGACCCAGGTCGCCATCGGGCAAGCCTTTGTGGATCTTGTTCCAGCTCGTTCCGCCATCGCTGCTCTTGTAAACAGCCGATTCGGGGCCGCCGCTGATGTAGGTAAAGACCTGACGGCGACGTTGGTGGGCGCAAGCATACAACACATCCGGGTTACGGGGATCGATGTGCACCTCGTTAAAGCCTGTATTCTCGCTGACAGTCAGGACGGCTTTCCAGGTCTGACCTCCATCGGTTGTTTTATATACTCCTCGTTCTCCACCTGCCGACCAAAGCGGGCCATAGGCGGCAACATACACCACATTCGAATTGCGCGGATCAACCACGATCATGCCGATGTGCTCCGATTGCTTCAGGCCCATGTTTTTCCAGCTCTTTCCGCCATCCTCTGATTTGTACACGCCATCGCCATAGGCTACACTACGCTGGTTGTTGTTTTCGCCGGTACCCACCCAAACCACATTCGGATTGTTGGGATCGATGGTGATACAACCAATGGAGTATGACCCTTCGCCGTCAAACACGGGCTGATAGGTGATTCCCGAGTTACTGGTTTTCCAAACACCGCCCGAAGCAGCGGCCACATAATATTCAGCGGGATTGACCGGGTTCACCTCGATATCGGCTACCCGGCCAGAAGTTACCGCAGGGCCGATGGAGCGAAAACTAAGCCCGCGCAGCGTCGATTCGCTGAGAATATCTTCTTTTTTGGGGGAAGAATCGGGCGCTTTCTTGGATTGAGCAAAGCCGGGAGTGGCCAGCAAAGCGGTGGCCAG
Source organism: Bacteroidota bacterium (assembly GCA_046095245.1). Classification (GTDB taxonomy): domain Bacteria; phylum Bacteroidota; class Bacteroidia; order AKYH767-A; family OLB10; genus JAJTFW01. Next base: position 3,660 of record JBJTJB010000479.1, read on the forward strand.
CAAGGAAACAAACAGGTTTTTCATAGCACGATTGAGAGGGTTAAATATAACCCATTCGGCCCTATTGAGTTCCTGATGTCTGCTGTGGAATCAGCGTTTTCCGAGAAATTCCTCTACCATTTTCACCAGTTCCTTCAAGGTCTCCTCCTGATTTTCGCGCAGCGGAAATCCCTCCACATTCATGAGTAAATCGCCCCGGGGTCCGATAAATACGGTGGTGGGATAGGCATTAACTCCGAAGCGCCGCGAGAGGGTATAGCAAACCGGAGAAAATCCGGGTTTGTCGAGACTATCGCTGCACTCGGGCAGCAATTCATACCGGATGGGCTCCGTACGGTAAGCGGCCGTTTGCTCGGGGGTATTCCATGCGCTCAGTTGCCTTGCCGAATGCGGTGCTACGGCCACAACCTGAACAGGGCGGCCTTCAAAATGATCCTTCAGTCGGTTCAACACCGGAATCTCCTTCATGCAAGGCATACAGCCGATGTAGAAAAACGAAAGGATGGTGAGTTTCCCACTTGTAAAAGCACTATCGGCAGGGATACCCGAAAGTGTTTTGCCTTGAAGCGCTGGAGCACGGAAAGACTGGGCGAAAGAAGTCATGGCGCCAGAAAAAAGCAGTAAGAAAAGTGCTGTTTTGAAAGGTGTTCTAAACGTTGGCTGAGCCCTGTAATGTGGCGGAGCCTCTGCTACTGGGTCAAAGCCCCGGGCATGAAGGATATCGAATTGTCGTATCATTTCCCCTCCTCCCTGAACTGCTTCCGGAATGCCTTGCTCACAATCACAATACTGATGCACACCAGAATGGATCCGGTCAGAAATCCAGCTCCCGGAAAATACACCGGAGCATGGGGTCCTGAAAAAAATGAAAACAGGTTACTCATCATCGGCGGACCGATAATCGCGCTCAGACTTACCAGTCCGGCCAGCAGCCCTTGGAGTTCCCCCTGTTCATTCGCAGGAATAGCAGTCGCCATGATGCCCTGCATGGATGGGCCAGTGAGTCCGCCCATACAGTACACGGCCTGGAAGGCGAACATCATCCACCCGGCATTACTGAATGCGAACAAAGCGAGTCCAGTTGCGTAGCAACACAATCCGATGAATGCGGAGGTGCGCGATCCAAGTCGGGGTGTAACAATCCGGATCAATCCACCCTGTACAATGGCTACCAGGAGTCCTGCAACTCCGAGTGAATATCCCACCATCGCCTCCGACCAACCGAACCGGTAGAGCGTGTAGAAGGACCAGGTACTTTGCACCGATTGGATGGCGATATAGACCAGGGCAAGAGCCAGAGCGAGTCCGCGTATGGACTTGTTCTTGAAGAGCGCTTTGAAGGATCCGATGGGATTTGCACGCCTCCAGTTGAAGGGACGACGCAATTCCGGTTTCAGGGATTCGGGCAAGAAGAAGTACCCGAAAGCCGTGTTGAGGAATCCCAGTGCAGCGGCGGCATAGAAGGGCCACCGTGTGCCGAATTGTCCCATGAGTCCACCCAACACCGGACCCAGAATG
>JBJTJB010000480.1:0-7180 GCA_046095245.1 Bacteroidota bacterium
TTCCTGCGCCCTTTTTCGTACTGGCAACCCAAAACCCAATTGAACAGGAAGGGACCTACCCACTTCCTGAGGCCCAGCTGGATCGTTTCATGTTCAACGTCACACTTGATTATCCAAGCTTAGAGGAGGAATTACAGGTGGTTCGAAATACCACATCGGATTATTCTGCTACTTTAAAAACAGTGATTACCGCCGAGGAGATCATCTATTATCAGCAGTTGATTCGCAGGATCCCTGTACCCGACAATGTGTTACGCTATGCAGTAACCTTAAGTTCCCGAACCAGACCACAAACTTCCGGATCGGCCTCTATCACCAATGAATACCTCAGCTGGGGAGCGGGGCCTCGAGCCAGCCAGTTTCTTGTTGTAGGTGCCAAGTGTCACGCAGTATTGAATGGGAAGTATTCGCCCGACATTGAAGACGTGAAGGCCATTGCCCCTGCTATCCTTCGCCATCGAATCGTCAAGAACTTCAAAGCTGAGGCCGAGGGAATGAGTGTAGAACACATTATCGGAGAACTCTTGAACTCCTGACCTTATCCATTACATTTTAAATCAGCTCCTGTGACAACAATCGCGGGAGCTGATTCTATTTTCAGCCTATTTTTGCACTTCCATTCGAACCCAATATGACTACCGAAAATGTACACCTGCTCATCATAGGCTCCGGCCCTGCCGGATATACGGCTGCCATTTATGCTGCCAGGGCAGACTTGAAGCCTGTTTTGTATCAAGGGCTGCAGCCAGGCGGACAGCTAACCATCACCACAGAGGTAGAAAATTACCCCGGGTATCCCGATGGAGTACAAGGTCCGGAAATGATGATGGATTTTGAGAAGCAAGCCAAGCGATTCGGAGCGGACATCCGATTTGGATATGCCACCTCGGTTGATTTTTCAGGACAGAAAAAGAAGGTGATTATCGATGAAAACCACACCATCGAGGCTGATGCTGTTATCATTGCCACAGGTGCCAGTGCCAAATGGCTTGGTCTGGATTCAGAGAAACGACTGAATGGATTTGGGGTTAGTGCCTGTGCAGTATGTGATGGATTTTTCTTTAGAGGCCAGGATGTAGCGATTGTGGGTGCAGGTGACACGGCCGCAGAAGAAGCAAGCTACCTGGCCAAATTGTGCAGAAAGGTATATATGCTTGTCAGGAAAGGGGAAATGCGCGCCAGCAAGGCCATGCAGCACAGGGTATTGAATACAGCGAACATCGAGGTGCTGTTCAACCATGAAACCGTTGATATTCTTGGCGACAAAGGTGTGACGGGTGTCAAGGTTCGCAACACCAGCGACAACACAGAGAAAGTACTCGAAGTGACCGGATTCTTTGTAGCCATCGGTCATGAGCCCAATACAGCCATTTTCCGTGGGCAACTTGAGTTGGATGATAACGGGTATATCAAGACAAAACCCGGATCAAGCTACACAAGTGCTCAAGGTGTTTTTGCTGCTGGAGATGTACAGGACCATGTGTACAGGCAAGCAGTAACTGCCGCAGGTTCAGGTTGCATGGCTGCGCTCGACGCTGAGCGTTGGTTGGCTGCTGGAGGACATTAAACCGTCGTTTTTAGCCATGGGCTCAGAATGCCCGAATAAAAAAAGGAAGTAAACAAACGTCTTCCTTCGGGTGAACATTACCTCCTTTTTCGGAGGGGGCCGCCACTCCTCCTCCCCGAGGCAAACTTATCGATTGGACGCATTCACTCCAAAACCGTACCCAACATTACCCGTATACAAACATTTAATGCTTACCCTCTCAAGATCCAGTCCCATCAGCCCCTAAAATCCGACGCAGGTAGTTTAACTGTCCAGTGTGTCTTGAAAGATGTGTAGATAGTTGCATAAGAAAGAAACCGATGCTCCTCCCCTTGTGATGTGGCGGTGTTCCTGGCATTTCCAACTCAAGCATTTCAGGCTTCAACGTATCAAAAGCATTTTCCAGCGCCAGTAACGTGACTCGGACCATGTGATACAATTCTTTTTTACCGATGGGCTCACCGGAAAACTCCCTGTCCCGGTCTCGCCTGTATCCATCTTTTGCCAGTATATCCCCGATAAAATGCCGCAGGTTTCCACATAAGTGCACAACCAATGTACCAGCACTGTTCGTTATTCCCGGCATTGTTTGCCATAGTTTTTCTTCAGGAATCAGATCCAATTCATCGATCAGTACTCCTACATCCCGAAGAATGATGTGCTTGATATCGGCTAAGAAACTGATTGCCTCCTTGCTGATTTGTTTATTGGATATCATGCGCGTGTAGCATCTAGGACGAGAAGGCTATCTGACCAGACGGATTCTGTTTTTGAATCGATTTTCACGATAGATTCGTCGGATAACTGTGTCTCCCAGTCATTGGTTTTTCCTGAGCGGAAAAAGGTATTCGGATTGAAATGGAATGACCCCGGATTTTCGATAATTCCCTGCTTCATGGTGTTGAATTCGGTGCTGGCCACAACGCGTTCTATTTGTTCACGACCGAGCATGTGATCCTTCATCAGAAAAGAGTTGATAGCAACGGCTTTCCTGAATTTATCCTGAACAAGGTCCTCGTAATGCAAGGTTAGCAATTGTCCAGGATGAATCGAACCCATGCATCCGGTCATCCACTCGCGCGTGTGCTGATGATAGTCTCCAAAATACAAGTTTCCGGACAAGAAAAGGTCAACAAACGCATCCATTCCGATGTTGTCCGGGAAGCGCAATAAGGGGTGGGATTTGTAAAAGTAATATTGGGAAACAGCTGCCCCTTTGGGATCCCTAAAGGTGAAAATGAATTTGGATTTTGGGTGTATGCTTCTGAACGGAAGATCCCGTGGGTCACAGTGGGTGTACCATACTCTGGGCTGTCCTTGCGTCGCTTTCAAATGCTCCTCAAAGGCCTTAATCCCATGCTGTGACACCATCACTTCAGGCCAGGGCACAGTTGCGTGTCCGATATCTCCTGCAGCCATTCCACTCTGCTCGTGATAAGGAAAAGCATGGCGGAGAATTTCAACAACAAACTTCTTGGTTAGATGTGTTCCAACTTTTTGATGGGTGCAAATGAAGATATCATTTTCATCTGTGTCCCAAACAGAGCGAAGTAGCGCAATGCTTTGGCGGTTCATGAAGGGAGGAATGACCCTATCCAAAGAATAATTGCAAATCATTCCATTTGAAAGTATTGATCCTTCCGGTCCGAGTATCTGAAAGTGAGGTTTAGATGCAGGTTTCATGGTCGTGTTTTTTATCCGTTGAATGATTCACTTATCTGAATTCAGAGCTTGGCAACAAGAAGGCCGCATTCCGTTTCGATAATATGATGCGAGATGTTCTTCCTCTCAAACCAATCCAGAAAATTCTGGCATTCGCTTTTCCGATCAATTACATTGTCTGCCACCAGCAGCGTCCCTTTTCCAACGAGGCCATGCTCAATAAGCAACATCAATTGTGCATGGTATTGGTTTTTCTGCGCATCGAAAAATACCATGTCGTATGAGCCATTCAGTTGCTGTATGGTCTGATTTGCATCCCCCACGATGACATCGACCGGTGCCCCGCTACGGTCCATTCTTTCTTGCGTTGAATGTGCAACTACGGGGTCAAATTCCAAGGTCTGAATGCGGGCACCTGGTGTTTCTAAACCCTGGACAAGGTAGAGTGTCGACAAGCCGTGACCTGTACCAATTTCAAGAACTCGATTTGGTTGCGCATCGCGTACAATTTGTGTCAGGATCGGACCGGTATCTTGTCTTACCGGATTCCGCCATCCGTACCTGCCATGGGAATCGGAGTAACTCTCCCCCTGCTTGCTCATGCGTTCGAGTTCGAGGATCTGTTCAAGGTAAGTTTCCTTTGAAAGCTCTGGGATGTATGTCGTGTTCATGATTGCAAAGGAGCTTCGATTTTAACCGCACATCAAGTCAACTCCATCCCCCATTCGGGTGAAATGCGTTTGGTGCCGGGGCTGGATGCAGACTTTCGCCTTCGTATCTTTGTGTAGATGAATTTGGCCGATCGTTCCGATACAATTTGTGCCTTGGCCACGGCCCCGGGTGCCGGAGCAATTGCTGTTATTCGACTTTCTGGAGCTAGTGCATTTACTGCCCTTTGGGATTTATTTCTTGATTCGAAGGGTAAACCGATCGATCTTCATGCATCCAAGACGCGTACAATTCACTTTGGACACTTGGTACACCAAGGGCAGTTGATTGACGAAGTATTGGTTTCAGTCTTCAAAGGCCCTCACTCGTATACTGGAGAAGACACGGTGGAAATTTCCTGTCATGGATCGGTGTTCATTCAACAGCAACTGTTATCGATTTTGCAACGCAGGGGTCTTCGTTTAGCAAGACCCGGTGAGTTTACCATGCGTGCGTTTCTGAATGGCAAGCTCGACTTGAGTCAGGCTGAGGCCGTAGGTGATTTGATTGCGGCAGAGCATGGTCGGGCACATCAGGCCGCATTGCAGCAACTTCGGGGAGGTTATACCTATACGATTCAGCAGTTGAGACAACAGCTGATCGATTTTGCCTCATTGCTTGAATTGGAACTTGACTTTGCTGAGGAAGATATCGAGTTCGCTAACCGCGACAAGCTGATGGGTTTGGTCAATACCCTCCTATCCGAAATCCGGACTCTCCAAGCGGGATTCGCCTCTGGTAACGTCTTGAAAAACGGCATTCCTGTGTTGATAGCCGGAAAGCCAAACGTAGGAAAAAGTACCCTGCTTAACGCTTTATTGAACGAAGAGAAAGCCATTGTAAGTGACATTGCCGGTACCACCCGTGATGTGATCGAAGACCACTTGGTGATTGAAGGACTCCGCTTTCGCTTCATGGACACTGCCGGCATACGCTACACAGAGGACTCCATAGAGCGCATGGGTGTGCAGCGTACCATGCAATATGCATCCAAAGCCTCGATAATCGTTTACCTATGCGATCCCGAACAAAGTAATGCCGACTCCTTGCATCAGGAATTCGATCAGATTCGCCAAACAAGCGGAAATCTTGAGGCCCCTTTGATTCCAGTCATCAACAAAAGCGATTGCCACGATCTATCGGTACTTCACACCCGTTACTGTGAATTCGAGGGCGTTATCTTTTTATCGGCACGCAACGGCACTCAACTCGATGAACTGAAAGCCAAACTCGTCTCAGCCGCCCTGCTCCTGACCGGCAACGACAGCGAACTGCTTGTCACCAACGCCCGACACGCCGAATCCCTGCACAAAGCCGCAACTGCACTGGAAAAAGTGATCCATGGTATGCACCATCACCTCAGCACCGACCTCCTGTCCTTCGAGTTGAAGGATGCAGTTCGTAATCTTGGCGAGATTACTGGTGAGGTATATACCGACGATTTACTGGGGAACATCTTCAGTAAATTCTGTATCGGAAAGTAGTTCGCCGTCCTTTTTTTGATTTTTAACCGGCTTTCCCCGGTCAAGCAGCCTTTACTGATTTATATCATGTAACCATACTGGTCGGGTTTCGTTATGCTTGTAAAAATAAAAATATGCTGACTTTTCACTCTGCCAGTGCCCGTGTCGTGAACTCGGGTCGAGCCATGACCGAATGCCTTGAAGTTGCCATGGGCAACGCGATCCATGAAACGGATTTGATAGTATTCCATGCCTCGATCGGGAATGACTTTGCAGAGCTCGACAGAACTGCAAAACAATTAGCACCCAACGCCCGACTCGTTGGTGCTTCATGCTGTGGGGTTGTTGGGCGCGAAGGCGTAAGTGAATCCATGAAAGACATTGCCGTAATGGCCATTACCGGAAAAGATTTCGTTTTGGAGCATACCGATGGGATTTATGGCTCTAACAGTTATGAAAAATGCCTGGAGATGGCACATAAAATGAAAGCCGCTTCCGGAGACATTAATATGGTTTATTTCATGGCTTCCGGTATTGATATCGCCAATGATCGGTGTATTGCTGCATTTGAAGAAGTCTTAGGTGCTGATGTGACCATCTTCGGTGCGACTTCTTCCGATAACATGAAAGGATTTGTTAGCTACCAGGTGGTTGATGAACAGGTAACTCAGCATGGAGCATTTGCCATCGGATTTACAGACAAATCACTGAAAGTAGATACCCAAGCTACCCATGGTTTTGTTGCCATTGGAGAACCCCTGGTTGTAACAAAATCGACGGGACACATCATTCACGAGTTTAACAACAAGCCGGCCTGGACAGAATACCTGAATCGTTTAGGGCTTCCTGCCACTGCTTCATGTGGCGACACCATACCGGTCGGCGCCCTGGGAGAGGAACTGAACGATGCATTGGCTGCCGAATATGGCAATCGTCACATTTTGCGTGTAGTTACAAGTCATGTAGGCGATGATATGTACTACGCAACCGATTGCCAAGTAGGAACAAAACTTTGGTTAACCACGCGTGATGAGGATCTCATTTTCCGTGAAATGGCGCAAATGGTGATGAGAATGAAGGATCGCATGCAAGGAAAGACTCCCGTTGCTGTATTTCACGCTGACTGCCTTGCCCGCGGACGTTTCCTGTTCAATCGTATAATCAAGGAAGAATTGGTCGGAATTATGCAAACCCCGTTTTACAACAATGGAGAATGTCCTCCTTGGTTAGGCATGTATGGATTCGGTGAATTCGCCCGACTTGGAGGCATTAATACCTACCACAACTACACCTCCGCCTTGTATGTGATTTACAGATGAACACCGATTTATGATCGCATTGGTCGATGGAACAACCCGACTATAAGAGCCTGCTGGAGCAGTATCGTGAGTTACAACTCAGGGTAACGCGTTTTTCGGCAACCCAGCAGGAGCTGATCAATACCCGGGATCGGCTCGATCAGGAGCTTGAGCTATACAAGCGTTTGAATCGCTTCAGCCAGGATTCCCTGACTGAAATGAGCACCAGTCAATTTCTTCGACTGGTTGCAGAGGCCATGATAGAGCTACTCGAAGTTGAGAGTGCGGTGGCTATTCTCGTTCGTGGTGGAGGTCATCCCGAACCACTTCTGGTACATGAAGGACATCTAAGTAAAGACGATACCTCGATTTTATACGATGCCATTAAGGCAGTGTCTTCAAAGCAAAACAAGACCGGCGTTCAACTTTTCACATCCGAACAAATCCAGTCAGAATTCCGGCTTCAAGAGTTTTCACAAGGACTATATCAGATCTTTAAGGAC
>JBJTJB010000481.1:0-3390 GCA_046095245.1 Bacteroidota bacterium
TCGAAATCCGGTTCCTCACGGCTGACATCAGGACGCTTTCCCGTTGCCTTGCGGAATCGGTCTGCAATGGCATCCTTGGCTTTCAATGCAGGAAAGAGGTTGTTGTCAAATAAATTCGAACTCAGAATGCAACGGACTGCAAAGGTTTGGTCTCCCCGGAAATAGGACGGCCAATCGATTTCGTTGACTCCGTTGTAGAGGCTATCGGCATCTTTGACAGGAAATGCCGATACATTAAACATGACCTTCAGCGCAGTCCGAAGCGAAAAATTGGCTTTGTACATAAAGCCCTTGTCGCCTGTACAGGAAACCGCTCTGGTGTGAATCTCGATATCACGACCACCCAGTGCACGGATTTCATCAGCCAACACCTGCTCGAGCCCTGCATAGGTCGAAACAACAATCCGTAAATCCGTCATGTGACAAAGGTAGCGCTTCGCGCGCGGCTCAGCCCCCCTACTCGACCAGGATCTTCAGCACGTGGTTACGATCGGGCAATCGGAAACGTAACAAATACAGGCCCGCAGGTAAACCGGAAACAGTGCGTAAGGTGGATCCCGGGTTGATCACGAAGTCTTCCACTACGCGGCCATCAACCTGCATCAACTCTACCTGTACAGGTAATTGTCCAGGCCAGTCAATGGAAATCACCTCACTTGACGGGACCGGAAACACCTTCGGACTATACGTTGGATACACCTCAGTTGGTGTCGATGTGATGTTGCACATCGCCCGGTTTAAATGCTGCCAGATCGTATCGTTAAAGAAGTTCGGAACGAAGCCTGCATTGGGTTCATTGCCCATGCGTAGCCAGATGAGGTTTTGGGATGGAACGATGTTGAGCATCTGACCGTTCTTCCCTAAGGCTGCGAACATATCGGCGGGAGCATTCGGTGATAGGGATCCCGGAAAAATAAACTGAGGACCGGGAAGCATATGAGAGGTCTTCCCATTTAACCACCACAGGTATCCATACGACAGATTCAGGGACTGGGAAGTAGTCACCATCTGATTGAAATAGGCCGTATCGGTCATCACCTGGTTGCCGTTCCAATTCCCGTTGTTCAGGATCAGCAAGCCGTATCGGGCCATACTGCGTGCAGTGCTGAAATAGACATTGTTGTACCCCAGCTTAAAAAACAAACCGGTCATACCGGTCGGTACTTTCACTTTCTGTTGGAGATAATTGTTGAGTGTCTGCCCGGTAGCTGCTTCCAAGACTGTGTCCAGCAGCGTGTAAGGTGCATTGTGATAAGCCCAGCGGGTTCCGGCGTTGGCGAGGTATTGCAAACAGGCGGGATCAGTACAGTCCTTATCGGGCACAGCATCATCCAGTCCGCTGGTCATGCGAAGCTGATCGCGTACCGTGATCCTGTCTTCCTGTGCTGTAGAACAGGAGGTCCAGCCGGACCCGATGATCCTGGAGGTGGTGTCGTTGATGGACAGAAACCCTTCCTGTTGGGCAATGCCGACCAGGAAAGAAGTCAGGGACTTTCCGGCAGATGCCCAATACCAGGCACTATCCCGTGTAAACGTACCGTAGTATTGTTCAACCACCAGCTTTCCATCCTTCAAGACAAGGAATGCCTTTGAGTCACGCGCCTCCAGGTAATCGATGAGTGAATCAAGAGGAGCTTGACACCAGCCCAACGAAGCCGGTGAAAGTGTATCCCAAACCGTTCCTGTGTTGGGCGGAAAATAGAGCGATTGCGCCTGGAATCGTGGTGCAAAAAGCACAAGTAAACAAAGGAGTATGGTATTTTTCATGCGACTTGGAAGCCTAAAGATACAATACGTTTAACAGGAATGCCGGACCGGCCTGTAAGCCGGTCCGGCATTGCAATTTCAATCCACCTGAACAGGCATTGAAAAATCGACATCGGTGCTGAATGCGCTTCCGCCTGAAATCTTGGCTTGTGCACTGTTGTAGTGTCGCAACTGGACCCGAAGTGTTCCTGGCTGTACGGATAAGGCCGAAACATATGCGGAGAGACCCAGGGGTTGGCCATTGATGTCCTGATCGCTGATCTGCACACCGAGTACGGAAGAAGTATAGACAAACAAGTGAACATCCGCTTCATTCTGAATTTCTGCAGAAATGGTATCGGTTGGTGTTGCGTTTTCATCAAGTACCAATACACTCATGGCATAAACCCTGCCCGAAAGCAAGCTCAAGGTATCGCTGACCGGATTGTTCCCTCCGGGTCCGTCGAGATCGCTGTAGCTAAACACCGAAACATCGCCGGTGATGGTATCGGTTAGTGCTATCTGAACTGTGGTAATCAATTCACCGGCATGAACATGCGGTGGCTCGTCGGTCGCATCGTCCTTGCAGGAAGAGAACAGACCTGATACGAGACCGAAAACAGAAATCGAAAGAAGTATGTAAGATGGCTTTTTCATGGCTTATTGTTTTAACCGGGTTTTGTTGTTGTTGTTTATTGTCGATCAATGGGGATGATCATGTGTTTTTGTACTGAATGATAAGGGCACTTTGATGCGCAGGACAAGATTTCGGCCCATTTCATCGGAATAATACCGTAGGCGGTTGAGGTAATCGCGGTAGCGGACATTGAACAGATTTTCTACAGCCAAATTCATCCAAACGGACTGACCGAACATGGAGTACCGCGCCTCGAAGCCGAAGGATGACAGGCCATAGGCGGCTGGTGTGGGGGCATCCGCTGTATTTTCCGGAATCCAATTCTGCCTGAACACGTGCCGGTAGGTGAATTCAACCGCACAATCAGACCATCGACCACGCCCGGCAGTTTCCCATCGTAGGCTGGAGGCAACGCGTGGAGCAGGCATCAATTCGAGCGGTGAATCGGCTGACCTGTTCCGGGCATACACAAGACTTCCATCAAATCCTGCTTGCAAGCGATCCAGCACCTGAACATCGAGGGATGCATCCAATCCTCCTATGTACGCATCCACTCCGCTGTACCGGTATGCCGGAAAGGCTCCGCTCAAAGTCAAAACCGGTTGATCGGATGGAACCAGATAAATGTAGTCGTTGATCAACATCGAATACAGGCCGAGCTCCGTAATGAATCGTTTTGATGTACGCCTCCATCCCACAGAACACAACCAGGCCTTCTCGAGCCCGAGGGATGGATCTCCGGTCTCATACGTGGCAGTGCCATGATGAAGTCCATCGCTGAACCACTCATTAATCGCAGGTGCGCGCCTGGCGGATCCAAGGTGGAATTTGAGCTGGCTCAAGGTATCGATCCGCCAAACCAAGCCCAAGGACACATTGGGGAATTCAAACCGGGAGTCATCACGAACAACCTGTCCGGCTACAGTCCGGTAAACTTGCTGATCCCGGAAATCATACCTCAGGCCCAATTCGAATTCAAGCAAGGAAAGCTTTTTCCGAAGCAGGGC
>JBJTJB010000482.1:0-1289 GCA_046095245.1 Bacteroidota bacterium
GTTTTTAGTCCGGCCAGCGTGTGCCAATGGCCAGTTTTCAATCTCGTATCCGTTTTCGATGGGTACGACCTGCTTTGTGGTCAATCCTGTGAAATGGCGAATGCCTTGCTCTGAGGGCTCATGCCTGTCGTAGCGATAATGGTATTCCCAAAGCGTGTGGTGTTTTGGTGCAATGGTGTCACAAATCAAGTACGACCAACGTGTGAACACGCTCAAGTATGGTCTGAAAAAATTCCCGTAGCGGATTCCGGGAAAAGAAACGCAATCGGTACCACCGGAAATGATGATTGATTTCCTGCCGGTCAATTTGGCGAACAAACAGGGGATTAAGCTATGGTATCCTGCAAATTGAATCACGAACACCTTGTAATGCCAGCCCTTAAACAGGGTAAAAAGGATTTGCTGTAGGAGTACTACGGGCAGCAGTGCCTTTCTATTGACTTGAAAATGGTAGGCATCCGTTTTTGTGATACTCTGCAAAATCGATTGATCCTTCATGACGAAGGTCGATTTGTTCAGAAAGACATGCAGTATCATGCCAATGGTTCGAGTGGCTTTCTGGCCGTGACAATGAATCCGGCGCACCAGGTATCTGTTTTAGGAAATTCGAGCAGGTGGTCATCAATCCTGCACATCAGTTTTTCCATAACCTGAAGTCCTTTCAGAATTAGACGCTTCAATCTTTTTTGCCTGACTTGCCGGCCGTCGATTTCTTCGAGCGTAACGCCAAATGAAATGGGTACGAACCGCGAGGCCAATACGATTTCAAGTCCGGCATGCTGTATGTGACGTTTCAGATCATCCAGTTTCATCACCCTGTGGATGTCGTAAACGGGTCGGTTGAACAGCTTTTGAATCCAGCCGGTCGGGCCACTCAAGTTGGGAATGGTTGTAATTAAAATACCGCCCGGTTTTACGAAAGCCGACATCTTTCGGATAACATCACTGGTGTTTTCAAAGTGCTCGGCAACTCCGAAAGAGCATACAACATCAAATCGTGCGGTTAATTCTAGTGGCGGCGAGAACAAATCAGCATGCATGATATTCCCATCCACCTGGTCTCGTGCCAGAATTTCCCGGGTGCGTTGACAGCCATAGGATGAATAGTCGATTCCATGCACACGGAATCCATACCGTTGGTGAAAAAAAGACAAGTAGGCCGAATTGCCGCAACCGATTTCCAGTAGGTCGAGTTTTGATGGATTCAGGGTAGAAAATACGGAGCTGAAATGTTCGTCGAGCTTGCGGTGGACATAACTCGTGGAATCTTTCAGGCTGACATGTATCGG
>JBJTJB010000483.1:0-2214 GCA_046095245.1 Bacteroidota bacterium
GATTACAGCGGCACTCAATGGAGAGTTCGACAAGGTCGCCTTCGAGGAGTTGCCCGTTTTCCGTCTGCAGATGCCAACCTCTTGTACAGGTGTTCCAACCGAATTGCTGAACCCACGCAATACCTGGAAAGACAAGGCTGCATACGATCATACGGCAGCCGACTTGGCCGGCAAATTCATCAAGAATTTTGCCCAGTATGCTGATGGTGCCAGCGCCGAGATCCTATCTGCGGCACCTTCGGTTCCCGAAACGGTCTGATAATCCCGAACACGATTTGAAAGGGGATTTGCATCCCCTTTTTTCATGACGAATATCGCCACCCCTTGGTGCTCCGATGGGCTACATTTGCCGCATGCATCGCTGTTATGTTCCCAGGCTGAGCGAATCCGAATTGGTCATTGATGCCGATGAAGCCCATCACATGGTACATGTGCTGCGGATGGGTGAAGGCGATCAGGTATCCTTATTCGATGGGAGAGGAGGACGCGCCCCTGCCGTCATTTCGTTTTCCTCTAAGCGCGAAACCCGCGTTTTACCCGGACAGATCGAACGTCTTCCATTACCTGAGCGGAATTTGCATCTTGCTGTGGCCCCGACCAAGAACCAGGATCGCCTGGAGTGGTTAGCCGAAAAAGCCTGTGAAATCGGCCTCCGGTCGTTTATCCCTGTGCTTTGTCGCCACTCCGAGCGCAAGCACCTGAATATGGAGCGCATCCGGAAGGTTGTGTTGTCGGCCACCAGGCAAAGTGGTGGTTTTTGGCTTCCCGAATGCCCGGATCCCGTTACCTTCGAAAGCCTGGTTCGCAACCGACCTCCCGGTGCAGCATTCATTGCGCATTGCCGTGAGGGAGCTCGGGTTTCCTTGAAAACCATCAGCGAAGCTGAGGAAGCAGTTGTCCTGATCGGTCCCGAGGGCGATTTTCACGAACAGGAGATCGCCATGGCGATGGAGTTCGGTTTCAATCCGCTATCGCTGGGAGATAAGCGGCTGCGCACCGAAACAGCTGCACTCGTGGCCACCGTTGCCTTTCACCTGCGTTGATGTATTCAGGGATGGATGGGATTTCTCCTGTAATCGTTCAGTTACTGCTCGGCATCGTTTCGGGTACGGCCCTGTTCATTCTTGCGGTATCATACCTCGAATCGGCCATTCGTGCCTTGGCCGGACGAAAGGTGAAGAGGATATTACGTGGAACTACTTCCCGACCGGGTATAGCCCTTGTAGTCAGTGCTGTGATCACCGCTCTTTTGCAGGGAAGCTCCGTAGTGATGCTTCTCTTGCTATCACTGGTCGGTGCCGGCGTTTTACCGCTCAGAAATGCCCTTGCCGTAATGTTGGGTGCAAACCTGGGTACAACCCTCGATACCTGGGTGGTGGTGGCAAGTGGGTTTAAATTACAACTGGAGCTTTTTGCCGTGCCGTTCTTGTTGCTTGCAGGAACATTGGCGCTTGTCGGGAAGGGTGAGCGTGCATCCCACTGGAGCCGGTTTGCTGTCGGATTGGGCTTATTCTTTCTTTCATTGGGGATACTGCGCGATGCATTCGCTGCCGATGCGATTCCACAGACTTGGATCAATGCCGGTTGGCCATTGCCTGTATTTTCACTGGTAGGTCTTGCGCTCACCGCCTTGATCCAGTCGAGTCTGGCGGTCACAGTTCTGGCTGCTGCTGCGGTACACGGCGGAATAATGGATTTGGTGCCTGCCGCAGCCCTCGTACTTGGTGCTGAAATCGGCACAACCATCAAGTTGTTCTTCGGATCAACCGATGGTTCCTTGGTCAAACGCCGCCTAGCCTGGGCAAACCTGATCATCAATATGGGAACCACGCTGGTACTGCTGGTTTTTTTACGACCTGTGCTTTCGCTGGCACATGTGTTGGTGGGCGATATGGACGAGGTGTTTGTACTCGTCATGTTCCAAACCTTGGTCAACCTGGTGTACGTACTCCTGTTTTTTCCATTTATCGGTTATTTTTCTACCTGGCTCGAGCGATTTGTACAGGGCGATGCGTACCGCATGAGCCTGAATCTCGGTGAGTCCCCGCCTCAGGATCCGGACCTTGCGTTGGAACTCTTCCGTCGGGAATCAGATGTCTTTTTGAAATCTGCCTGCGCCGTGAATCTGGCCGCCATACGGTTTCCATCCGAACCGCTGCTTCGGGATTTAGGTTTCGGTGAAAACCACTCTTTGCTCCGAAGTCTTTCTACCCA
>JBJTJB010000484.1:0-2458 GCA_046095245.1 Bacteroidota bacterium
ACGGCCGACAGCAGCAACATGGCGGAGGGGGTGGTCTTCAACCGGGAGACCACCCTTTCGTTCCACGAGATGACAAAGCCCGGTCAAATCAAGAAATTTGAATTCAGGAACGACTCTGCAATAATGTTCTTCCGGTCGGGAGGATTGGGAGGGTTCAGTTCGACAACTGTTCTGGGCGCCAGGCAGTAATCAGCGGAAAATATTGTAGCGCACAATGCAGTAAATCGCCCTAAAGCCGTCTTTCCAGTTGATCTTTTTTCCTTCCGCATAGGTTCGGCCATAATAGGAGATACCGACTTCGTAAATGCGCACCCCGGGAATGCGCGAAATCCGTGCCGTCACCTCGGGCTCAAATCCGAAGCGCCTTTCTTTCAAGGGAAGGGATTTGATGGTTTCGCTACGAAACAACTTGTAGCAGGTTTCCATGTCGGTCAGGTTCAGGTTGGTGAACATGTTCGACAGGAAAGTCAGAAAGCGATTACCGATAGTATGCCAAAAGAAGAGGATCCGGTGTGGACGTCCGCCGATAAACCGTGATCCATACACCACATCGGCAAATCCGTCGAGGATGGGTTGAAGCAAGCGGTTGTATTCGGAGGGATCGTACTCCAGATCGGCGTCCTGTATGATGAGGTATTCACCCTGCGCTTCGCGAATCCCGCGATGAAGCGCAGCACCTTTGCCCATGTTATATTCCTGGGAGTAAACACGCATCGGAAACGCAGGATGCGCCTTGCTGTATTGTTCAAGAGCACCCAATGTATTGTCGGTGGAACAATCGTTCACAATCACGATTTCCATATCGAGGCCACCAATCAGCTTCACCGCACGAACCTTGTCGAGGATGCGGTGAATGGTCGCCGCTTCGTTGTAGGCCGGAATGACAATCGACAGTTTCTTGCTCATGCGGTGTGGTAGCTTTGCCCGGAACCGGCCATCGTTTGCTGCTCGGAGGCACTGAGGCCCGCCATGAAGTTGATCCCGAAAAAGAAATATTCGCGCAACAGGCTCTGGTTCTTCCAAAGGCGTTGCTCGCTTGCGATGGAGCGCTCATACCCCATCCTGTTGAACAGCGATGGCGGATAGGCGCGAACGTATTGTACACTGTCTTCTTCCACACTCAAGCCTTGTGCAGCCATTTCACGTTTCCAGGTGGCAAGGGAGCGGATGTTTTCGTTACCCAGCAGAATGGTCTTGTTCAGGCGTTCATCATAAAACTCGATGATCCGCTTGTTACCGCGCTGACGGAAGAGTTTCAATGATTGGACCAGGTTGTTGCCGTTCTCTTCGATGGCCAGCAGTTTCCCCTCATCCCGCAAGTGATTGCGAAGTATGGCCAGAGCATCGGGTAGTGGCTCCAGGTGATGCAGGGTATCCTGAACGATGATCCGGTCGAATGTGCCCCGGTTGACAGACGCATCAAAGAGGTCTTCGTAATCGTAGGTGAATCCGCTTACATCGCCGAATGCCGACCAGTACTCCATGCGGCGCGGCAACTCCTTGTAGTAGAATTCAAGGGTGGTTCCATGTACTTTGTAGCCGTTAAGTACCAGAAACAAGGCTGTGGTACCGTAACCACAACCCACATCCCAAATGCGCAGTGAGGGTTCACCCGCGTGATCGGCGATGTATTGTAAACGCTGGCAGAAATAGGCTTTGCGGAATTCGAAACTGCCCGGATCGGTGTGGAACTTGTAGTATGACCAGAGATCGCGATTGGTCTCGAGCTCTTTCAGGAACAGGGTAAAGAATTGCTCAACGGTCATAGCACGACGAGGCCATAAAGGTAGGCATCTCGGGAATCATACGAGCCCTTCGGCGATGAGATTACGTAATTTCGGCCTCGCGCCAACCTGTTTTGAGATCCCTGCTGCTGACCTTCTTGTTCCTCTGCTCGCTGGGCACTTGCGTGGTCGTGCTGGACTGGAAAGCAAACCGCCAACCGGAGCTCGTGGCACCGGCACCCGATCCATCCTATGTATCCATCGTGAATGGCCGCTTCTCGCTGAATGGACGGGAGTATTTTCCGAAGGTGATCAATTTTCCGGTAACGCTCCGTCAAAAGGACACGCTGCTGTGGCCATCGGTCTACATCGGTTACATGCCGGGGAACCGCTTCACACACGAGGATCCGCAGCGCAGCGCCCAAGAATTAAGAGCCTATCTGGATGTAATCGCCGAATCCGGATTCAACGCCCTGCGCATTGTTGGGATCGGAGAGGCGGAGGTAGCTGATCGGATAACCGGGCGTGTACATTTCAAGGTGAGCCGTGGCGATGATCACAATGCCAGGCTGTATTTGCGTACGTCGCCGGAGCGCGAACGGTATTTCGCGGCTATCCGCTCATTGATCAAAGCGGTCGAATCGGCCGGATTGCATGTGATTTTCACGACCCGGAATTTTCACGAAGCACCCGAAACCGAAGCGCACCTGGCACGCCTCTGCGCGAACCTGAAA
>JBJTJB010000485.1:0-3554 GCA_046095245.1 Bacteroidota bacterium
CGGGGTCGGGCTTGTGCTCCAGCAATCCGGCATCGTTCACCGCCTCCTCGCAGGCCGCAATGGCCAGCTGGGAAAAACGGTCGAGCTTGCGCGCTTCCTTACGGTCGAGGTAATTGCCCGGATCAAAGCCCTTCACTTCACAGGCGAACCGGGTCTTGAACTTGGATGCATCAAAGAGCGTGATGTCCGCAGCTCCGCACTGGCCGGCCAGCAAGGCCTTCCAGTAATCGGGAACGGTGTTGGCGAGCGGGTTTAGGGTCCCCAGGCCGGTTATTACAACACGTCTGAACTGCATCTTCAGCCGGAAAAAGGCGAATTACTTGGCGTTGGCCGTAATGTAATCGACAGCCTGACCTACAGTGGAGATCTTCTCAGCCTGATCGTCGGGGATTGCGATGTTGAATTCCTTCTCAAATTCCATGATCAACTCCACGGTATCGAGCGAATCAGCTCCGAGGTCATTGGTGAAACTCGATTCATTGGTGATCTCACCTTCGTCAACTCCGAGTTTGTCAACGATGATGGCCTTTACGCGGGATGCGATGTCAGACATTTTGCTCTTGGATTGGTTTAGACAGGGGGCAAAAGTAATAAATAATGGAAACGATACGACCGATAGTTTAATTCATTGTATTTCAGTTCTATATATTTGTCATACCGGGTGTCGGGACCGGATTTGGGTTCAGACACTACCTTCGTGAGGTCGCCACAGGAACCACATGGCTCTGCATTCCAACTCGCTTTTTGCCCGAATCGCCCTGGTGGCCGGATTGGCCTATGCAGCCTTTTTGTGCGTATTCGCCCTGGATGTGTTCAGTGAAGGCGCAAAAAGCCCGGCCGAGTTTGTGGTTTCCCTGCTGATGCACCTCTCCCCGGC
Organism: Bacteroidota bacterium; assembly: GCA_046095245.1. GTDB lineage: Bacteria > Bacteroidota > Bacteroidia > AKYH767-A > OLB10 > JAJTFW01. The sequence goes on from JBJTJB010000485.1 coordinate 878, forward strand.
CTTGCTCGTGCTGGCAGGCAGCCTGCTGGCCAACCGGCGCCATTTGCTGGGAGCCTTGGTTTTCAGCTTGTTCGGAACGCTGTACTTGATTGCTTCCTGGGGTCGCTTTCACTGGTCGGTGTACGCGCTCATTGCAGGTCCCGTGTTTTTGTGTTCGGTCCTGCACCTGTTGGCGGCACGCCAATCGTCGGTGTCCTGAAACAAATAAGCCTCAGGCTTTGATGTGCCCCCAGTTCTCTCCGCTCTTGATGCGGTAGAGTTGCATTTCGGAAATCCCGAACTGCGCAGCAATCTGCTTCATGGTACGCACCCGCTTCTTGTCGAAGATGAGTTGCTTGATACGCTTGACGGTCACATCGGTCAGTTTATGGCCCACCTTGCGGTTCAGTGAACGGTAGGCCAACACGGCAGGACTCTTTTGCTGATGCTGCTCCATTTCCTCCTTGGTGGCCCAACGCAGGTTGGTGGCCCGGTTGTCCTCCTTGTTGTAGTTGAGGTGGATCACATACATCGCTTTCGCGCTGCGCTTGCTTAAAAAAGCTTCGGCCACCAGGCGGTGGACAAACAGGGTCATGTTGCGGCCATCGGGCTTTAATTTCAGGGTAGGATACCCACCCATCAGTGTTCCGCGCAGCAGATTTCCGTCCTTGATGGCGGTTGTGTAACTGACCAGACGGCCCTTATCGGAGACCGCATACTCGCAACGGAACACACCATTATTGAAATGGATCACTTTCCACTTTTCATTCTTGATTGGTTTCATCATGTGTTAAAGGGTTAGGTTAGGTCAATGGGTTCAATGAAGAAACTTTGTAAAATCTGTGGAGACGTTTAAGGAATGAAAGTAAAAATATTTTCTTAATTCCAACGCCGATGAACCCTTTGTTATTCAGAAAATTATACACGACAGGTTTGTTCCTTTCAACAACCCCCTGCTTTTCGCCCGATGGAAACCGGAGCCCCCGGGCCGGATTTCACCCGCGAATAGCTACCGTTTACTTGATGTATGTCCGTATTGACCTCAAATCAAGAGGAAAGCGCCCGGTTGAAAAGTAGATTGCCGTCATACTAATGCGCACTCCGATGAAACACGCACACAATCGCTCCGCCCAGCAAAAACGCCGAATGCTGATTGCCGCATTCATTCTCACAGCCGTGATATTTATGTTGTTAGGTCCGAAATTGAAGGCTACTGAGCCACTTCCGGACGGACTTGCCTTGCTGCAAGTCAACTCCAACCTGTTCATTCTCCTGAAATCCGTGTTGACAGCCTGATGCGATATGCGAAAAACACACGTACTTATTGTGGAATTGGGTGCCGGCGACCTTGCTTTGCACCAGGGAGCAGGTCTCCATTCTGGCATCGGGAACGGGAAGCAACGCCGACCGCCTGTGCACCCGGTTCAGTCATCACCCTTCCGTCCGTATACAGCTTATAGCATGCGACCGCGAAACGGCTGGGGTCTACGAAGTCGCACGGCGACACCACTTGCCCTGTCATCACCTGCCTGCTGAGCTACGGAAAGATCCGGATGCCCTGCTTCAATTTTTCCGCGATCAGGGTATCACGTTCATCGTTTTGGCCGGATACCTACGGCTGATTCCCGCCCAAGTAATTGCGGCCTACCCCGGACGCATCATCAACCTGCACCCATCCCTTTTACCCAAATACGGCGGCAAGGGCATGCACGGGATGCATGTACATGAGGCGGTGTTCGCCGCCAGGGAAGCCGAAACCGGCATCACCATCCACCACGTGAATGCGCACTACGATGAAGGTGCGGTCATTGCGCAGTTCAAGACCAAGATCGAATCCGGCGACTCGCCAAAACGGATTGCTGAAAAGGTGGCAGCACTCGAGGCGGCTCATTTCACCGATACCGTTGAGCAGGTCATTTTACACCTGCAGGAAAAAGTCGGATAAGCCGGTTGAGCGAAACAACCTACACCCTTTCTTAAGAAAGTACGGGGGCCTTGGAGGGCATCAATTCGCGCACCGCCGTTGCTATGGCGGCAGCATCGAATCCACATTCGGAGTATAGCTCCTTTTGCTCGCCGTGCTCGATCCATTGATCGGGAATTCCCAACCTGACAATACGGGCCTGGTATCCGTGATCGATCATGAACTCGGCCACGGCACTCCCGAACCCACCCTGAATGCAGCCGTCCTCCACCGTGATCACATGTTTGAACTCGTGAAAAATTTCGTGGAGAAGTGTCTCATCCAAAGGCTTTACAAAACGCATATCGTAGTGCGCAGGGTATAATCCTTCTTCGGCCAGTACATCACAAGCCTGAACGGCGAAATTTCCCGGATGTCCGAGGGTGAGGATGGCCACCTTTTCTCCGCCGCGGATTTTTCGTCCTTTCCCTACAGGGATCGCCTCGAAGGGCTTACGCCAGTCGACCATTACACCGTTGCCGCGCGGATAGCGGATGCTGAAAGGTCCCATGCCGGGATGAGTAGCAGTGTACATCAGGTTGCGCAGCTCCTGCTCGTTCATCGGAGCAGAAACTATCATATTCGGGATGCAACGGAAGTACGCGAAATCAAAGGAGCCGTGGTGTGTAGGACCGTCCGCTCCAGCAAGTCCTCCACGGTCGAGGCAGAAAACAACCTGTAGGTTCTGCAGCGCCACATCGTGAACCACCTGGTCGTACGCACGCTGCATGAAGC
>JBJTJB010000486.1:0-1778 GCA_046095245.1 Bacteroidota bacterium
TGTGCCAAAAGTAATGCTTTGGCCGGATGGTGCCTTTCCGGATCAGCCTTGGATCAATACGCGGGCATTTTCCAGCGCGGCCGCACTAAGGTCCTCCCCACTGAGCATACGGGCCACTTCTAGTACACGCTCCTCCTGGTCGAGATAGATCAGCATGGAACGGGTTTCATGCTTGCGGGTTTCTTTGATGACCTTGTAATGGTGTTTGCCTTTCGAGGCGATTTGTGGGAGGTGGGTAATCACCAGCAATTGGTGGCCCTCGGCCATTTCATGCAATATGGTACCGACCCGTGCTGCAGTTTCACCGGAAATACCTGTATCGATTTCATCAAAAATCACAGTTGGCATCGATGTTTTTCCAGCTATCATTGATTTGATGCAGAGCATCAGGCGAGACATTTCACCTCCGGAGGCTGCCTTTGATAATTCGCGGAATTCACCCCCCTTGTTTGCTGAGAAAAGAAAACGGATCGTGTCAAACCCGTCGGGGCCGGCCTCGCGCTTTTCACAGTGAACCCGCAATTCAGCATGTGGCATGGCGACTTCTACCAGTCGCTTTCGGGTGGATTTTTCAAACTGCGGAGTCACTTTTGCCCGGGAGGCAGACAGCGCTTCTCCGCTTTTTTTCAATGCCTGATCTGTTGTTGCCAATTCCAAAGTGGTCCGACCGATTTCCTCACTCAATTGGATCGTGCCATACAATTTGGCAGAAAGCTCTTCCCGCAATGCAATCAAACCATGCACGTCTTGCTGCCGGTGTTTTTTCAACAAGGAATAAATCACATCCAGTCTTGATTCGACTGTTTGGAGCCGATCGGGATCACTGCTCACTTTGCGTGCGTGCACTTCAAGTTCGGTAGCGATGTCTTTCAACTCAATGTTCAGGGCCTGCAGTCTGTTGGATGGTTCCGTAAGACCAGAATCGAACCGTACCAATGAAGACACCATCTGGGTGAGGCGCTGTATTCGTGCACCGATATTTTCTTCGCCCGTCGATAACGCATCGACCACTGCATCAAGATGCTGAAGAATTTCACTCGCATGATCCAACCGGTCCCTTTCCTGCTCAAGTTCTTCCTGTTCGCCTGTTAACAGATTTGCGGCCTGCACTTCATCGAATTGAAACTGGAAATAGTCTTGTTCAGCCTGGTTTCTTTTTTCTTCTGCTTTGAGCCTTTCAAGTTTTTCAGTCAGTCTTCTGAATTCCCGGTAGTACTTCCTGTACTCTTCCAGAAGTGACTCATTCGAGGCCAGCGCATCAATCGCGCTGAGCTGAAAGCGACTAGACGTGAGCAAAAGATTCTCGTGCTGGCTGTGAATATCAACCAAGTGCTCCGATAGTTCTTTCAACGTTGACAGGGTTACCGGGGTGTCGTTTACAAAAGCCCTGGATTTCCCCTCTCCGCTAATTTCCCTCCTCAGGATTGTGATGGGCTCATAGTCCAGTTCAAATGCCTTGAATAAGTCCTCCAGGCCGTATCGGCTGATGTCGAAGTGGCCCTCTACAACACATTTGCGGCTCTTGTTCAAGAGCACACCCGAATCGGCTCGCTGACCCAGAAAGAGGGAAAATGCACCAAGGAGAATGGATTTACCTGCCCCGGTTTCACCTGTAATGACATTAAGTCCATCGCTGAAACTGATTTCGAGTTCCTCGATGAGAACGAAATTCCGAACGATGATACGGGTAAGCATCTGAAAAGAAGATTGATGTCAAACCGGTGGATTTTACCCCCCGGTGATTTTCTGGTATGTGCTCGTATTAATCGGGTCTATGG
>JBJTJB010000487.1:0-1271 GCA_046095245.1 Bacteroidota bacterium
CGTACGATGGCACGGGTATCTATGTCGGTAATGGTGACCAATCGGTTCGCTTCCAAAAATTCCTGGATGCTCATATCGCTGCCCTTGCGGGATGCAATCGACCCAATTCGTGTAAACTCCGGGGCGACGTCCCTCCCAAACTGTGTAGAATTTAGACTTTCCGCTCACAGGGACGAAAGTAGGCATTTGGTCTTCAGAGCGGTATGGACAAAAAATGAGGACTTAGGTACCAAGTTTATCAACAATAGCGGCGCATCACCCAGGACTCTGTACCTTCGTATCCCGGATAATCGTATTCCCTCTCAATGAAATACACTGCTAAACGTCCGGCCTTGCTGGTCCTCGCCGATGGAACCGTTTTCCACGGAAAAGCCGCCGGTTTTACCGGAACCGCCACCGGAGAACTTTGTTTCAACACCGGAATGACCGGTTACCAGGAAATTTTCACCGACCCCTCCTACACCGGCCAATTGATGGTGATGGCCAGTGTCCATATCGGTAACTACGGCATTCAGCTCAATGAATCCGAATCGGACGGAGTGAAAATCGCCGGTTTGATTTGCAGAAACCTGAGCCCGATTGCATCCCGCAAGGGCAGCGATATGAGCATCCAGGAATTTTTGGAAGCGAACCGATTGGTCACCATTACCGACATAGATACCCGTGCCATCGTACGCCACATTCGCAGCAAGGGTGCCATGAACGCCATTATCAGCACTTCCACACTCGATGTGGACACCTTGAAACGTGAACTTTCCGCAGTACCTTCTATGGAAGGCCTGGAACTGAGCAGCCGTGTTTCGTCCTCCGAAGCCTGGGATTTCAATGAAACGGGCAAATACCGCATCGCTCTCCTCGATGAAGGCTTCAAACACAACATTGCCAGAAACCTGGCTTCGCGGGACTGTATCGTACGGGTATTTCCATACAACACCACTTTTTCCGAGTTGCAGCAATGGCAGCCTGACGGATACATGCTGAGCAATGGTCCGGGAGATCCCGGCGCCATGTACGAAGCGGTCGCCACTGTCAATTCCATACTTGAATCCGGCACGCCTACATTCGGCATCTGCCTTGGGCATCAGCTGTTGGCTGAAGCCTGCGGATTACGCACCTACAAAATGCATCACGGACACCGGGGCATAAACCACCCGGTTAAGAACCTGATCAACGATACGTGTGAAATCACCTCGCAAAATCACGGGTTTGCCGTTCGTGCCGAGGACATTACCGAATCGGAGCTCGTTGAGATCACGCACAGGAACCTGAAC
>JBJTJB010000488.1:0-1021 GCA_046095245.1 Bacteroidota bacterium
CATCAAAGATAGCTAGTGGAGAAGCAATTTCGGGGTACGGGTTGGGGGGGGTGACGAGTTGAGTTTGACATGGAAGCCGTTTGCAGACGGATGCACGTATTTATTTTGAAGGCCATTCGCGGTTTATTTCCGATTTTTGCCGTGGAGGGAGGCGGATGGCCGGCCCCTGATGTGAGCGGCTCTAATGGTGCTGATTTTTGTTCGATTTAGCTTCGTTTTCCAACCGCTTTTTACACAAAGAGCATCAACGTCATACTCGCGCCTGTCGGAAAAAACTAAACCCCGCGATAGCGGGGCTTTTGGACAATCTTGGCGGAGAGAGAGGGATTAGCTACACTGATGCCTGGGTGGGGGAGGCATCAAGCCTGTCCAAAAGCGGCCTTCGTCCATTTTGTTTTTTCGTCATTCCCAGCTCGAGCGAACTCGGCCGTGTCGGATTACCGTGAAGCGTGCTTCGCTCTGCTTCACGGAGATCCCTTGGGGGTGGTGCTTCAAAGAAATCCAATGCCAGCACTGCGTGCTGTTCATTTTTCATTTCAGGGATTTCACACAAGCATGCTTGGCTTATCCCTGAAATGAAAAATGCCCCTTGCGGGGCATTGGTTTTCTTTGGCGGAGAGAGAGGGATTCGAACCCCCGGACCTTTTACAGTCAACGGTTTTCAAGACCGCCGCAATCGACCGCTCTGCCATCTCTCCGGGGACAAAGATAATGGTTGAACGTATTCGCGGGAAATTGAAATGGCCAGATTTCTTACAGCCGTTGGGCTGCCTTCATGAGGTCGGTAATGCCCCCTGTTATTTTCGAATCCAACGGCGTGTTTGACTCCACCCATTGCCATTAAGACGGATGAGGTAGGGGCCAGGAGAGAGCGTGCCCACCGATATGGAATTTTGGGTTTCGGACACGTTACCGGCAGCAATGGAATGGCCAAGTAGATCAACAATTAAGAATGCAGTAATTTCTCCCTCAGGCAGGCCAGGTGATTGGTGACATGGAATTGAACCGAGTCACCTTTGTT
>JBJTJB010000489.1:0-9557 GCA_046095245.1 Bacteroidota bacterium
TCCCATGCTTGAACCTTTTTCAGCCAGCGTTCCAACAACCCTGTACTTATCAGCCCCTACACTGACCAATTGGTCAACAGCCTTTTTGCCTGGAAAAAGTGTTTCCGCCACGTCTTTACCGAGCAAGCAGACATGGTTACCGGCAAGGACTTCTGCGGACGTAATGTTTCTGCCATCCGCAATCTTGTAGCCTGATACGTCGATGTAGCGTTCATCAACCCCCATCACAGTGAGGTTGGGGTTTGTTTTCAGTCCCGCATGCTTGATGGTGCCAGCGAAAGTGGCCATGGCCGATACCGAGACCTGAGCCGGATGGTCAAAGCGGCTTGCAAATTCCTGGGCCTGGTAAAAGGTGATTTTGGGATGTCTCTTCGGTCGTTTGCCGCTACCGCCCATGTGTACGCTCATCCCGGAATTCCTGATTGTGAAGGAGTTGGAGCCCATACTGGAAAAACTATCGTTGATGGATCCCTTCAACGCATCAATCGAAGTCAGTATGCCAACCAGTGCCATGATCCCGAAGGCGATGATCAGGATGGTTAAAACCGTCCTGAGCATTTGACCTCGAACCGCCGACAAGGCAATTTTGATGTTTTCCCCTACTGTCATCTTGGCAAAGGTACGGACGAAGAAGCTCAGGCTTCGGGTATGTGGGCAAAAATGAACAAATCCTCTTGCGCTGTCCCATTGAATTGCGTATACTTGTAGTTGGAAAACAAAAAAAAATCACAATGAAGAAAATCCTTGTCCTGGGCGCCTTCCTGATGATGGCCAGCGCTGCCACCACCTTCGCTCAAAATAGTCTACCCACTGTAGAGGACCGCGTAGAAAGGGCTACCGCCTCACCGGATATGAAGGTTGAAGCCAAGCCGGCTAAATCCTGCTGTGCCAACAAAGCGGCCAGTTCTTGCTCAAAGGATCAGCAAAAGGCAGCCGCATCCTGCAGCAAAGACCAGAAAGCTGCAGGCAAGTCTTCCTGCTGCATGAAGGGCGGAAGCAGTCATGCCGATGCGAAGACTGAGGAAAAAACAGAAATGAACCACAAGCACTGATCGTGCCTCACTGAATTGAAAATGCCCTCCAACTGGAGGGCATTTTTGTTATCTCATCCTTACAAGTGGAGAAGAAGCTCTTCCAGCGTACGGATAGTGATCACCGGTTCGGGATGCGGTTCCTCGTTTTTCGGATTGAAGTGTACAGCGTGCATTCCGACACACATGGCGCCGTAAACATCGGTTTCAAAGGTGTCTCCGATCATCATGCAGGCTTCTACCTGCTTCGCGTCTGAGTGATGCATGGCGTGTTTAAACAACATGGGGTCCGGTTTGATGTGTCCGATCTCCTCTGAAATATAAATTTCACTGAAATAGGGTGCCAGACCCGAACATTCGAGCTTGACGTATTGTGCTTCGGGAAACCCGTTCGTAATGATCGCCAGGCGGTATTTTCCTATGATGGATTTCAGCAGTGATTCAGCTCCGGAAATCAGATGTGTTTTTCTGGGTGTGCGGTAGATGAACTCATCGGAGATGGTCTCAACGAGTTTGTTCGATGAGATGTTAAAGTCAGCAAGTGTATCCGCAAAGCGTTTATTTCTCACATCGGCTTTATTGACTTTTTTTTCGGCATACAAGCCCCACAGTCTATCGTTATGAGAGCGATAAGCCAAGTGGAAGGCGGCGAAATCCGGAATGCCCTGTTGTGTCAATTGTAATTCCTCAAACAACTCCCTCAGGCTTTCTTCCGCATTGCGGTCTGTGTCCCACAAGGTGTGGTCGAGGTCAAAAAACAAATGTGATAAGGAGTGGTTCATTCGCTGACCTGTTCTTTAAGTTCTTTCATACTGTTGACATGTAAAACCGCAAACGCCGTAGTCAGTACGATGGACCAGAAAAGCAGGGAGACGAACATGTATGCGATGATTTTTCGCTTGTTGTGTACGAGGTGGTTTGCCACCAGGGTGCCAATGGGAATCGAGAGAAGTACTGGGGTCAGAAAGGCGATTCCTGACAAGCCATAGCGGGTCCAGATGCGAACGATGCGACGGTTGCGAGGGGTAAATATTCTTTTCTTCGTTTCCTTGTCGGGCTTTTGTTTTTTAATCGCACGGATCATGCGAACGATGGTTTTTTCAATGCGAAGGATTGGTGCTGAAACGTAGGTGAAAAGTAACACGCCTAGCATACCGCCCAACAGGCAAAAGAAAAAGGTTTCTCCCGGATCAAGCGCCTGTTCCCCGCCGAAATAAGCGAACGGAGGGCCAGCGGCGAATTTGACGCTACTTAGGAAAATGACCTGAATGACTTTCCAAAACGATTCCATCCCGGATTCAGGTCAGACGACTTTGTACTGTGTTCACAGTTTCTCCCCGTACGCGAGGTCGCCGGCATCGCCCAGGCCCGGCACGATGTACGATTGTGCTGTCAATTCTTCGTCGATTGCACCTATCCACAAATCAACTTCTTCCGGCATATGGCGCTTCACGTATTCTACACCACTGGTACTGCCAAGTGCAGCAACGATGTGGGTATGTTTGGGTTTTCCTCGCTCCAGAATGGCTTTGTATGTGGTGACAATGGATGCGCCCGTTGCGAGCATTGGATCAGCAAGAATCAAGATTCTTCCCTCAAGTGAAGGCGTACTTACATATTCCAGGCTGATCTCAAAGCTTCCGTCTTTGTGGTGCTTTCGGTAGGCGGAAATGAAGGCGTTGTCGGCATGGTCGAAGTAGTTGAGTATTCCCTGGTGTAAGGGTAGGCCTGCTCGAAGAATTGTTCCGACAACAGGCTGTTCTGAAGGTACCATCACGGGAGCCACACCGAGAGGGGTGGTCACTTCGCGCAAACCATAGGGTAGGGTACGGCTGATCTCAAGCGCCGCAATCTCGCCGATTCGCTCCAGGTTTCGCCGGAAGCGCATCCTGTCGTTCTGTACAGATATGTCACGCAATTCAGCGATGAACTGGTTTACGATCGAATGGTTTTGGCTGAGGAGATGTACCATATTGAGGGGTCAGATATAAAGTCCTCCGTTTACATGCAGTACTTGCCCTGTAATGTATCCGGATTGAGGCGAGGCCAAAGATACGACCGACGCAGCAAGTTCTTCCGGATGCCCCAATCGGCCAGCCGGGGTGTGCGCACGGATGTCTTCGCGCAAGGATTCATCTACTGAACTGATCATGCCGGCTTCAAAGTAACCCGGAGCGATGCAATTGACAGTGATATTGAAACGGGCCAGTTCAACGGATTGCGCCCTGGTCAGTCCTTCCAATGCCGATTTCGATGCAGCATACAGCGATGTTCCGGCCAAGGGGCGGTGTGCAACAATCGAGCTGATATAGAGGATCCGCCCATCCTTTGACTGGCGCAAAAGGGGAATGGCGGATTTGCTGCAAAGCCAGGCGCCGGTTGTGTTTACGGAAAACACCTCGTCCCAGTGCTCTTTTTCGGTTTTCCAACTCAGTCCGCTGGCAGCGACACCGGCATTGCAAATCAGGACATCGAGGCTGCCGAAGGTTTCGTGAATTTTTTCGAACATGGATAGGATGTCCTGCTCCTTGCTCAGGTCGGCCTGCACCACCAGATGTGGTGCCCCATTGTCCTGCAGGGAAGCAGCCTGCGATCGGGCTTCTTCCACGTGTTTGAAGGTGTGCAAACACAATGTATATCCCGACAGGGCGAGTTTTTCGCAAATGGCTTTTCCCAGTCCACCTGTTGCGCCGGTCACCAGGGCAGTCCTTGTCTTCATGGTCAATACTTAAGCCAACGGATTGCCTTTGGAAGGCGGTTGGCCCGAAGTCGTAAATATAGACAATCGCTGCTGCCGAAGTGATGATAAAAGCGGGAGACCGATTTGACGGATGAGCCTCCGAAATCGAGGATAAGGCCTGTTCCCGCATGTTCTTTGATGACCGAATCGAAAAGATGGTGCATGGCACCCGATTTTTTTCCTTCAGGAGTGCTGAATCCCTTCAGGTAAAGTAACCTGCCGCAGGCTTCGATGAAGAATGCACCCGCATGAATACTTCCATCCGGATGGCTGATTGAAAGGCATCGTATGGTTGCGTAGCTCGAAGCAGCTCGCATCAGTTCGGTTAGTCGCTGGTAATCCTGCTGCCTGAATGTTTTGGCAAGGTCGGGCTGGTGCTTCTTGAATTGATCTACCAACACTTCTGGATTATACTGGTCGCGAATCTTGAAAGCTGTTTTCCGTGTTTTTCGAAGCACACGGCGTAAATTATCCGAATAGCCAAGTTCTATCTCCGGATACTCCGCGTGAAACGATAGTTTTTGGTACTGCCTCTCTTCGGATACACAATCTTCCGGAAGCACACGATGCCCCTCGTGAAGGCAGAAGTCCTGGAATTTAAAACGCTCGGGTATCGCTTCAAGGAATTTCAGACGCTGCGATTCATCCGTTTCTTTTCCGGATATCACGCCCATGTGCCTGAGAAAAAATGGTTGGTAGAGGTAGTCGATGCCTAGTTTGTCTCGGCTGGCCAAAGGCATGATGGATTCATATTGCCCATCAATCAAAGCGAACCAATCACCTCCCGTACAGGCATCAAGATACCAAGTCATGAAAAACACCTGACCGAAGTCGCCGGTCCTCACCCGCTCGTTCCAGGCATGGGTGTTGATCTCTTTCCGGTGAAGCAGGCGAATCATGATGAGGATAGTATCGTGTTGTATCCGCAGAAGCGGTGTTTGTGTTTTTGTTCTTCAATAAACCGTTCAATGGCATCAAGGCTGAAGGGGCTCAGTGCTTTGGGATGTCCAATCACGACCAGTTGTTGGGCATTTTGTTTTTCGTGTTGCGACAGGGCTGCGCCCAGTCGAACGGCATTGTAACCATCAACGGAAACCGGTTGGGTGGTATACTGTGTAAGTAGTTTTTTTCTGTAGCCCGGTGCCGGCATGGGATTGCCATCTCCGATTGGCCGATAATACTTCGGTTTAAGCCGTCCGAGCAGGAATAACTTCCAATAAAAATAGGGTGATTCGGTCCGGGAACTGATGGGGATTTCCGTGAACAGCCCGTTTTCATCCTCCAAAAGCGGATCCAGGTTGAATTTCCATCGCGTTTGATCGGGTGCATCCCTGAAATCGTAGTCGTATTCGCGCGATTGGTAATGCCCACCGGGAAATACACTGCTGTCAATCTTGATGCCTACTTCTGCCAGGGCTTCTGCCATCCGGTCAAAAGGTTGCACGCACCATCCTCCGGCCCGAAACGCCTGAATTTTACCAAGGCCAGCGAATTTCTGAAGACGCTTGCAGTAAGTGGTGATAATTTGCCGGATATTTTCTGCTGGAAAATCGGCGAGTTTGTAACGGCTCACATCGCAAATCCATTGTTCCCCATCGAATCGGCTGTCCTCCCAATGCGGGTGAATGTGTAGTTGGAGTTCGTGGCCGCTTTTTGCGAGTCTGTTAAGTTGATCACAGATGTTGCGGTAATCACCCTGCAAGGATGGGTGCTTTTCCAATTCACGCTCCAGCCTGATCAGGAATCCGATGTCGACAAAGAACACAAGCGGAATCCTATGGCGTTCAGCAATGCGCTCAAGGGCTTCGGTGGGCTTAATCATGCATCGTTCCACCGAGCCGGTTGGTGAGCCGAAATACAACTCGTAGTCAAATGTGAGCAAAAGGTCCATTCGTCAGCGCTTTCCTTCGGGTGTGTACATGGTGATCCCCTTTTGCTCGCAGGCCTGTATCATGGTGTTCAACATGCCTTCGGCATCGATCAGCATGCTGTTGGCCCGGCCGATTTTTCCGCTCCGGATGATTCCAGCTGACTTGAACAGCGGTAACAATAGATCCGCATCACGTTTTGATGACCATGCCGGATCGTGAACACGTGTGAGCATGGTATGATGCTGTCCAAGTTCATCAATCAGTTCGGCTTTGTATGGGGTTGGTAGATAAACAGAAAACGGAAATGGAATGGCATCTTCAACAACATGCAAACAGGTGCAGGCTCCATTCAGGCTTGTTCCAAGCATCAGGATCTTTCCGCGTCTTTGCATCAACCGTGCAAAGGGCGATGCTGCAGTGTATGGAGTAGCCTCATTGAAATGGCCGCTCGTAAACCAGAGTGCCTGTGGGCCCTTTGCACAAACCGGATCCGTAGGATGTAGACTTCGAACGACGCCCGGCCATTTTCTGAATGTTTCTGAAACGATGCCCATAGCAGATGGCGTGTTCAGGACATCGAATACAGGTTGCTGATCCAGGTAGTCTTTGTTTCTTCCCGGTGCCGGAAAGGAGGGCATCAGCAAATTACCGGTATCTCCAATGGCATGCAACAGTGCTTCCACCAGGGTATCAGCACCGCCTTCCACATAACCGATTCGGCTCAAACTTGCATGAACCAAGAGCGAATCGCCGGTTTGAATCCCGATGGAGCGTAAATCGTGGATGAGTTGATCCCTTGATATTCCGCCGCTTTTTCGGGCCAGGGACATCGTATAGCGGGAATAGCGCTTACGTAACCCAAGAGCAACACGTACCAAACCATCCGGCAGGTACCGTGTCATCCTTTTCAACAGTGCAATAGCCGTCATGCAGGGTAGACGGTCTCCTGTTTGGGTTCCGAAGCGTATTTGACAATCTCCTCATACACTTCGCGCCAGCCCGACCACTCTTCCCGACCGTTCACGCTTTGGTTGTGCCATAGGGTTACAAACGTGCCTTTCACAGCCTTTACCTCATCGATGAGTGCTTTCGCCCGGTCGATGGCCTGGGCGGGACTTAGTCTCATGTAATCCTTCATGGTTCCGTCCATGAGCATGAAAGGCACCAGGCGCAGCCGGGTGGGGATGTCCAAGTCAAGGTCGTAAAAGGGGAAAGGGCTGCAGATACTGGCTCTGAAGCCGATTTCGGATGCATAACCCAACGAGTAATCCTCTTCAATATCGTGTTCGATGAGATTCCGGTAGGTGTCGGGGAATGTGACCTTTAGGAAATGTTGTCGGCTCAGTACGACTTCACGCTTCAGCACCTTGCTAAGCCTTCGAATTTCAACCGACAGCATCGATTTCGTATTGTTGCTCGCATAGGATGGATGGATCCCGACTTCAGCGTAGTCGGCAATCGATTTGATCAGCGATTGAAAGACCCGGCTTCCCTGAACAGGTATGTTCTTGTCGAATTCACCATAGTCGCCACACAGGATGAAATATATCTGCTTTACGTGGTGATCCTGTGCAAATTTCAGTTGCCATTCGTAGGTGTCGTATGGATCTGCCTGTAGGCCGAGGAGAACTCTGGCCCGTTCCGCCACTTTTTTGAATTGCAGGCCGAAAATTCCAATGAGAAATGCACCGATATTTCGAACAAGTCCTTTTTCACGATAGGCATACGCCGAATCGATGTCAAAGGTCGAAATGTACCGGTAGTTGTGTTCTTTGAAATTCATCCCGGGGTAACGGGCCTGCAAAACCAGCTTCAGTTCGTTGGCCCACAGGTTAACCATCGGCCGGTGCAGGAAGTTTTTCTGGTAGGCCAGTGATTGTTGCGGACTAAAGCGGAGATGGTTGTCCTTGATATGCGGCAAATACTCTTCGTATCGGCTTACAAGGAAAAAAGAAGCTGCGAACAAATCGAAGGGTATTTCGTACTTCGGATGTGTTCCGAAAAAGGCGGGCATGCCTTTCCACTCGAACACGTTGATCTGCTGATCTTCGATTCCTTTCTCGAACAGAAACCGCGAGGCGAAGAAGAAAAGTTCATCACCCACAGCATGCTCGCAGTAAGAGAACTTTGGCCCGTTAAAAGCGGTGAAAGAGGATTTGTCGGACGTGAAGGTGTATTCAAGTCCGAGAAGATCCTGCAACAACAGGTCGAAGATGTAGGTCAATCTGGGTGATCGACGGGAGGTGAATACCAGGATGGCTCCCTGCTTGTTCGGCATGGCTGTTCGGGTCCGGAATGCATCCTGCACTCACAACAAACCCTCATCAGCAAAGCTATAAAATCTGGAGCCGGCAATGATGATGTGATCCAGTACAGGCATCTCCAGTGCCTTGCCAACTTCTTTCAATTTTTGCGTCAACTGTTTGTCGCTGTCGCTTGGCCTTGCTGTTCCGCTGGGATGATTGTGACCAAGGATTACAGCGGAGGCCTTGTGCTGCACCGCTTCGTGGAAAACCAGTTTGGGGTCCACTACCGTGCCGCTGATACCTCCTTTACTGATGGGGCGCAGGTCTAAGAGGCAATTGGCACGGTTGAGCAATATGATCCAGAATTCTTCATGGCCAAGATCGCGCAGCAGTGGATCTAACAAGGCTGCCGCATCTGCACTGGTGGTGATTTTTTGTTTCTGCCGAACTTCTTGTAAACGGCATCTTCTGCCCAGCTCAAGAGCAGCCAGTACGCTTAATGCCTTCACCGGACCGATGCCATCTACACTGGCCAGGCGTCGCCAATCGGCTCTTGCCAGTTCTGCCAGATCGTTTCTGAATAAATCCAACAGGCGTCTCGAAACCTGGAGTGCAGGCTCTCCGGGTGTTCCGCTGCGTAACAAAACTGCCATAAGTTCGGCATCACTCAATACGGCTGTTCCAGACGCCAACATTCTCTCGCGAGGCTTATCTGTGGTAACAGGGCTTGGTGAATGTTGGGTCGGATTGTGGAGATTGGGCATAATGGGCGAGTCTGTGGTTGACCCGGCAAAAAAGCAAAATAAAAACGCCCTCCGGACTTCGGAAGGCGTTTACATACGTTTAGACGCTAAACTCAGCCCAGGCTGTTGTAGTGGTTCTGGATGCTGGACTTCAGGTTGGCCGCCTTGTTCTTGTGAATGACATTCTTCTTGGCCAGGCGATCCAGCATGGCACTGAGTTCAGGCAGCATAGCAGCAACCTTGCTCTTGTCTTTGTTCATGCGCAACTCCTTCAGGAGGTTCCGGGTGGTTTTAGCCTGGTAGCGGTTACGTACCCGCTTGGCATCGTTGGAACGAATACGCTTCTCGGCCGATTTGTGGTTTGCCATTGCTTTTTGTTTTGATGCGGATTGTGTTCAACCGCTTTATTATCAACTCTGTAGCCCGTACGGGAATCGAACCCGTGTTTCCTCCGTGAAAGGGAGATGTCCTAGACCCCTAGACGAACGGGCCAAGGGGGTGTTTCTTGCGAAACGGAGCGCAAAAGTAGTGGATATTTTGGAATTCGCAAGCCGACAAAGCCTTTTTTTATGCAGAGGCTCAGATACTTCTGTTGGGGTCGAATTGCTCGAGGTAGTCGGCCACCCGGCGGATAAATGTGCCGCCCAAACTGCCATCTACAACGCGGTGGTCGTAACTCATCGACAGGAACATCATGTGGCGGATGGCAATGGCATCTCCTTGCGAGGTTTCGATTACGGCGGGTTTTTTACGGATTGCACCCACGGCCATGATGGCTACCTGAGGCTGATTGATGATCGGTGTGCCCATCACATTGCCGAAGGTGCCGACATTCGTCAGCGTAAAGGTGCCATCCTGAATTTCGTCCGGCTTGAGTTTATTGTTTCGGGCGCGATTTGCCAGGTCGTTGACCGATTTGGTAAGAC
>JBJTJB010000490.1:0-8681 GCA_046095245.1 Bacteroidota bacterium
CAGGGACCGGCACGCCCGGCTCCAGCGAACCCGGACGGAGTCTCCGGAGTGGGCCAGGAGCATCTGTGCAAGTGCAGCCAGGGCCTGGGTGGTCAATCCCGCTAAAGCCGCACCAATGGCTCCGTATGAGGGTATAAGGAAGAAGTTTAGCGCCATGTTCAGAACCATGGCCCCCAATGCAATCTGGTTTAGTTGTTTTAAATTGCCATTTGCGGTCAGTAGTGTACCGAAGATGTAAACGGAGCCCATGGCCAGAAAGCAATGGATCAGGATCATGAACACGGAGGCGGCTTCCTGACCATGGTGCACATACAACAGGTTCATCAATTCATCCGCGTGCGCAGTGCCGATCGACATGACCATAAGTGCGGGAACAGCGATGAATGAAAAGGCTAGCTCCGTGAGCTGTTCGGGCGATTTTCCATGACGGATCATGTGCGAGAACATGGGTAGTAGCAGAGCCGAAAAGAGATAAGCAATCATGTTGGCTGCATCCAACAGGCGATATGCCTGAGCGTAGATCCCTGCCTGTTCTGCACCATCATCCCGCAAGCGTTCAAGCATGACAGAATCGATGCGGTTGTAAAAGGTCATCAGCAAGATCAGGATGGCGAATGGATAACTCTTCTTCAGAATCACCAGTGCGAACTTCGGATTCCAGCTCAGGTGTATGTGTGTAACCCGGGTCCTCAGAAATAGAAACGTCAGAATCGCCGTGATGGCATAGGCAAGTGTCTGGGTCAGCGCAAACCACTCAATGCGAAATGATCCTCCTCCATGGTCGGTCCACAGCAGGAAGCCGCACATGACAATCATGATAAACCGGTCCAGTACCGACACGATGCTATCAGCCCTGAAAAGGTGTAAACCGGCAATATTGGAGCGCAGGTACAATATGAGGGATAATAGTGCCTGGTTAAGCAGCAAAATCAAGAGAAGCGCCACCTCTCCGCCACGATACCCCAAAGCGAACGCTATTCCGATGCTGAACAGGGAGTAGAAAATGGACAGAATGATCCGCAGGGTGAGGATTCCACTCAGGTGCTTTTTGAGCAGGTGGTTATGTCGGGCAATGTTACGGTTGTTGAAATTGGTAATACCCAGGTCGAGCAGGATGTTGAACAGGAAGGAAAAGTTGAAAAGGGCGGCGTATAATCCGTATTCTGCGGCACCAACCTCGTTTTGAACCGCCCTGTCAATCCCCAGAATCCAAAAAGGTTTGATCAGGAGGTTCAGGAACAGCAGGAATGCCAGGTTGGTAACAAATTTCCGCTGCATCGCTTGTAAGGTCGGCAAATTTAGTCCAATTTGGTAGTCGCTACAGATGCTGGAACTAAACTACACGACTCATACGCTTGAAACCGGTGTGGATGAAGCAGGGAGAGGCTGCCTCGCGGGTCCCGTTGTGGCTGCTGCTGTCATTCTGAAACCAGACCTCAAGCTCGATTGGTACGAAGTGTTGGATGATTCCAAAAAACTTCCTGAAACATTGCGCGAAAAGCTCAGGCGGCTCATCGAGAAGGATGCTTTGGCGTGGAACGTAGCCATGGTGATGCCCGAAGAAATCGACCGAATCAATATCCTGAATGCGACATTCATGGCGATGAACCGGGCGGTAGAAGGCCTCGGTACCGAACCCGAATTCCTGCTCATTGATGGGAATCGCTTTCCGGGCCACCCGCGCATTCCACACCGCTGCATCGTAAAAGGTGATGCCACATACCTCTCAATCGCGGCCGCTTCTGTTTTAGCCAAAACCCACCGTGATGCCTATATGCGTCAGCTGCACGAGGAGTATCCGTACTATGGCTGGGACAGGAACAAGGCCTATGGAACTGAGGCCCATGTTGAAGCCATCCGACAATACGGTTATTCTCCATACCATCGCCGTAGTTTTCAGCTGAAAGAACTGCAATTGACCTTGTTTTGACGTTCTGAGCAAGGCGAAAAACACCTACATTTGCCATCCCTTCCCTTGCCCGGGTGGCGGAATTGGTAGACGCGCTGGTCTCAAACACCAGTGATAGCAATATCGTATCGGTTCGACCCCGATCCCGGGTACAGCAAACACAACCGGTGAGTTTACTGGTTGTGTTTTTAGTTCATTCGGATGGCATGTTCGTGGTTTTCGATTGATTTCCCAAACTATGCATGCCGTACACAGTTGTTCTTGCTGCACCATGAGTACGAATCCCCAAAACCTTGACATCAAAGCGTTCGATTATCATCTTCCGGATGAACGGATCGCGCGATATCCGCTGGAAAACAGAGGCGAATCGGCTCTGCTGGTTTACCGGAACGGCAAGATCGGACAACGGGTTTTCAATGAGATTGGAACTGAGTTGCCGGCCGATTGCCTGCTGGTGATGAATGAGACCAAGGTGATGAACGCCAGGCTCGAGTTTTTTACGGAGAATGGTGCCCGCATCGAATTGTTCTGCCTTGAGCCTGCTGCAGGAAAACTACCTGCGGAAGCCCTGCAGGCAGAGAAGGAGGTTGAGTGGACTGTGATGGTTGGAAATAAGAAACGGTGGTCGCAAGCTGTTTTAAGTAGGGATTTGCCTCAATCATTGGGCACCGGGCGATTGTGTGTTGAACACGTGGCGGATCAGGGTCGCGAGTCGCATGTGCGTTTTTTTTGGGATACACCTGGAGTACGTTTCGCAGAAATCCTTGAAGCTGCGGGGGAATTACCCCTGCCTCCATACCTAAAGCGTAAAGCCGATGCCGACGATAACACGCGTTACAACACGGTATATGCTCGGGTTAGTGGCTCCGTGGCAGCCCCTACAGCAGGTCTGCATTTCACGTCCGAAATCCTGGATGAGCTCAGGGATAATGGGCATACAACCCTTCAAGTCCGATTGCACGTAGGTGCGGGCACCTTTTTGCCGGTCAGCGCTTCAAGGCTGGAAGAACATGATATGCATGCTGAGCGCATAGAGGTTGACGTAGACTCCATTCGTACCCTGGCCTCTAAGGCTTACAAAGGAAAAATCCTTGCGGTGGGAACCACCTCCATGCGAACACTTGAGTCGCTATACTGGTATGGCCTTCAACGGATGCTTGGTGTTCCCGAGCAGGGTGATTTGCTGGTTGATCAATGGGATCCGTACCGGGTGTATGAACAGGATTTGCCTGAGCCTTCTGCGGTTTTGGAGTTCCTGGCCGAATACCTGCATTCCCAAGGCAAATCAAGACTGATGGGAAGAACTAAACTACTTATTGCTCCCGGCTATGAATTCAAGCTGGTCGATTTGCTACTAACCAATTTCCATCAACCGGGCAGCACCTTGTTGCTACTGGTTGCAGCATTCATCGGTGAAGACTGGAGGCGATGCTACGCTTACGCCCTTGAGCATCAGTTCCGCTTCCTGAGTTTCGGCGACGCATCCCTGTTAGTACGCGCACCCAATCCCCTTAAAAGCTGATTACCACAATCCCCGGGTTTGCCCCGCCCGCTTGGAGGGTGCATAATAAACACCCAGCATGATCTGGTTTGCGCTTTGGCGAATGGTTTGACTGAAAAGTACTGGTTTACTGGCCATATTGGCCAAGCCCCACTCACCTCGTAAATCCAGGTTGAAGTGTATCCTTTTTCCGGCGTTGAAACGCAAGCCACCACCCAGTACGAATCCACCGTCCCAGGGCACATACGGAGCGGTGCTGTTGTCGCTGAACGTTTCACCCGATAGGGGATCGCTGTACTCGGTGCGTTGGCTAAGCATCAAACCCAGGTAAGCGCCTGTACCAAGGCAAAACTGAAGCCTCTTCCCCCAAGCTTTCTCGAAAAAAAGGGGCAAGCTGAGGTAATTGAATCGAATATCCGTCCTGAAGAAACCCAATGGATCTCCGTCTTCATTGAATAAGGGTAGAATTCCCTCGGCGCCTTTTTGGCAATACAATACATGCGCTCTGAACGCACGGTTGTTTTTCAGGGGTACCCATATGCCTGGTCCAAATACAGGACGAAGATCGCGTTCAAGAAAAATATCCAGATTAGGATCACCTTTAAGTCCAACTGAGGCGACACCTGCCTGAATTCCCGTGCGGATGAAACCCGATTGGGCCATCACCGAGCAGGAGCACAAGATGAGGAGGCAAAGTACAACGGACCGCATAATCAAATGTAATTGGAATCCTTCAGACTTCATCCGGCAGCAAGAATGAAATCCCGGATTTCGACCAGTCCTTTTTTTATCAGGAAAGTCCGGACTTCATCACTTTTTCCACGCGAAGAAACCAGGCTGATGTAAAATCGCCCGTCACCTGCATGTATTTGTTCAGCAGGTAAAAAATCTTTGTTGCCTACGTTTCGTTCAACAATATCGGTGAATCCGCTGATCTGGATACCGTTTTCCTCCAGTAGTATACTTTTCTTCCGGATGGGCCGGCTTGCACCGCAAACGTACAAGTGCCGGCTCTGCTGTATTTCGATTAGAAATGGACGGATGTAGTCCAGTTTTACCTTGAAAAAACGGACGCTGCGGTAGGCTTCAGCGGTTCGTGTCAGACGTTGTGCGTGATCACGCCAACACACGAGTGGTTCGGGAAGTTTGTAGAACCGAATCCCATGGCTCATCCAGCGCAGCCAGAGTTCGTAGTCTTCCGGTAATCCGCCCTCCTCGTAGGGGCCGTATGCGGTTATCAGGTTTCGTTGGAACAAGACCGTTGGATGGGCAACGGGCGATTCGATGAAGCGATTGCGGTAATGTGAATCATGGTCAATAATACCATTTTGCCAGTCCATGAAGGAGCGCATGCCTTCGCCGGTATCACAATCAGGATGAGGGCCTGTTTGGCAGGACAATATACCGATTTCCGGATGTCGATAGAGATAATCGATTTGTTTTTGCAGCCGCATCGGATTTGACCAATCGTCCGCATCCATGCGGGCAATCCAGTCGGATTTGCAGTGAAGAATTCCTGTGTTCAAGGCTACAGCAATTCCTGCTGCATTCGCTTCCACCATGCGGATCCGTTGATCACGCAGGCTAAGTCTATGGGCAACTTCGGCAGCAGCAGGCGTGGCCTTACTATCGATCAGGATCAGCTCGAAATCCCGGAAGGATTGATCAAGAATGCTCTCAACTGCTTCCGCAAGCCAAACGGTTTCATTGTGAAAGGGTAGAAGGACTGAAAGGAGTGGGGGGTGGTTGTGTTGCATTACCAATCACCCATAAACTCATCCATCTGCCTTCGGTCGCGCTTTGTAGGCCGGCCTAAACCGCTTCCAACATTAAACGCCGCCATTGCGGCCTGATGAAGCCTAAGTCGCTCGCGCTCCGTCTCCGGTGTGATGTCTTCAATGAACGCTAGTGTGGCAGAGGCTGACATTCTCCGCTCGGAAAGGGCTTTCACCCGAATGTGCTGCATCCAGGGGCCCCGATGAATCACTATGGTTTCACCGGGCTTTACGTTTCGGGAAGGCTTAACAGCTTGTTCATCGATTTTGATACGTCCCTTTTCACAGGCCTCGGCTGCAAGAGCCCGCGTCTTGAAAACACGTACGGCCCACAGGAACTTGTCCATGCGTGTTTTCCCGGCCTGCTGCTCAACCATACTGCAAAGGTAAGTGGTGTTGTTGTGGCTCAGTAAAACACAAAAGGCCGCTGCAGAGCGACCCTTTGTGTTTAGAATGAGCGTTGCAATCAGCGCACAATGGTGAACTTCCTGCTGACTTCAGCATTGTTCAGGCTGAAGCAGGCTGTATACAAACCAGTGGAGAGGTCGGAGGTGGTGAGCTCAATGCGGTTACCGGCTACCGGAACCACGCTGGAGCTGACATTCCGGCCTGTCGCATCAAAAATGCGAACGGCAATGTTTGGTGAATTGACCAAGGAATTGTCAATATCCACATAGATCCGGTTGCTTGCCGGGTTCGGGTAGGCAGGACCGACGATTCGCTCGGCTACGTTTTCAGCAATACCTGTGGCCACACGGCTGATGGTTGCTCTGATCATCAGGTCTTCCACCTCACGGTAGCGATAGTCCGCCATGACACCGCTCAGGATTTCAAATGTGCGGTTCGACAAGGGGGTGACCTGGTTTTGACCAAGAGCGACTCCATCCCCGTTCATGACCCAGGCCACATAGAAACCGCCGCTATCGATGCGTACAGGCTGAGTTAGCTGGCTGGTGGTGAAAGTTCCCGTAATGATTGAACCCGATGCAACCGAAATGGAATCCAGCACGGTTCCGGCACTTCCGTTGGGGCCATCATCATCCAATACAAGCATAGAGTATCCAACTGCATTCGGATCGGCTACGATATGCGCCGAAACCTTCGTTACGTCACATGGATAGAAGGGCGGAATGAAATAATTGGCACAACCTCCGTCACCACCATTCCATGAAATTCCCGCTGCAGCAGCAATACCGTTGTCGTATCTGAGTTCGATATCGGTCAGTGTGGTGTCCACAACCTGCAATTCCAGGGTGCAGGGGTCATTGCTGGGCACTGCATCTCCGGCAAGGGTGGTGGTGTTGATGTAGCGGAAGGTTCCTGCGTTTGTCGGAATGAACGGGTTGATATAATTGATCAGTTGGGTTTGTTGCGCTGGCAAGGGGCCAGCCTGAAACGTGTTGGTGACAACGGTCGCATTGGTCAGGGTTTTTACTTGACTAGTAACGGAGAAGGAGCCGAGGGCTGTGTTGCCGGCGTTCTTCACCACCGATTGCAATGGGAATGCACCACCAACATTGCGCGAAACGAATCGGGCACCCGAAGTAGGGTTGTCGTTGTAAACGGAGGCCGCATCGTTAATTTGCAGGGTGCTGCTGGATGGCTGATAAAAGCGGATGGCATACTGGGTTGGGGGATACGCATCGTGCGCATACTGAAGGCCAACTGTGCCGGAGGCATTCTCGATACCGATGGTTACATAATCCAGCGTTGAGAGGCTCGCTCCGTTTTGGTCTTTGTACTGATACGTAATGGTGCTATCGGAATAATTGAGCACGATTTGGAAACTGTTACTGCCTGTCCACTGAGGTGTAGCGTTGGTCCAGAAGGGAACACTGTCGAAACTGATGATAGCCGAATCCATGGCTGCATTTTTCCAGTAGTAGCATGCAGCGGGATTACCGGCACCGGCTGTGCCTGTGTTCACAAAGTTCAGGTCGGTCATCATGGCAGCCAAATAGTCGTTGGCGCCGTTGGTGGTTGGAATCAGGGGAAAGGGATGTGCAAACTGCGTGGGGCCGAATGCGATATACCCGTTTGAACCGATCCAAAATTTGTCGACCGTGTACCAGTAGTAGGGGAAGGGCGCAGGCAGGAAGAAAGGTCCAACGATGTTGTCATCGGCAAGTCCACTGATTTCCATGGTTTCGGCTCGGGTGCTGATGTCGATCCAGGAATAGGCCGGACCATTCGGGTCGTTGCTGTCGCGCCAGATGGTTCCATAGGTGTCTGGTCCACCGGAAGTTTGTGCTGCCACCATCCGGAAAACGAGGGAAAGTAGCAATAGGCTGTAAAGTTTTTTCAGGGGGTTTGGCTTAGGTTTCCAGGCCTAAAGTAGTCAAATCAGGAAAATCAAAAAATCATGACCAATAGGCCAATAGCCCAATCAGGCCTCCGCCCGTAATTGCGGCCATTTTATAGAGATTGAAGCGGTGGTTGCTGCTCGATTCGAACAGAATGGTGGTGCTGATGTGCAGGAATATTCCAATCACAATTGCCATCAGGGCAGGGTAGGCCGCCCGGATCAGTTCGCCACTGGCCTCATGCGCCCACATAGAGAAGAAAGCCCCCAGAGGTGCCATGGCAGCGAAAATCAACAAATAGAAGAAAGCCGATCGGTTTGATAACCCCGAGGCTGTGAGCATGCTTGTGAGCGCAAAAGCCACCGGAGCATGGTGTAACATGATTCCGTACAGGAGCCCATGTCCATGACCATCCTGTCCTGTGTCGCTCGATAAGGGCATGCCCTCCAGAAAACTGTGCAGGGAAAGGCTCAGCATCATGGCCAGCGGAAAGCGGTTGTGGGTGTGATCGTGTACATGTACGTGACCATGCTCTATACCCTCCGAAAAAAACTCGAGGATGATCTGGATCAGAAAACCTGCAAGAATCCATGCACCAATCCCGGGCCCCGAATTGGCGTACGTTTCAGGCATCAGGTGCAGTACGGTAAGCGCGAAGAGGAAAGCACCTGAGAAAGCCAGAATAAGCTTCAGCAAGTGCGGGGATGGATTCCGGATCAGAAAAAAGAGTGTCCCGCTCGCCAGAACCGAGAGAAAGAGCAGAATAAGGTCGGTCGTATTCATGCAAGCCGGGCGATAAAGATAAGTCTTGGCGATTCTTCAGGCACAAAGTCATGAAGGAAGTAATCACCGAAAACAGCTGTGATTGTAAGTCCGGCCGCTTTAAAATACCGCTCGAAATCCGCCATGTTCAGCAGACGAATCTCCTCCGAGTAGCTGTGGGTTTCACCCTGGTCGTCAACTACAATGGATTTGATCAGTTTTCCGTCCTTCAGGCTGCGCCGTATGGTAAAATGCACATTGTTTCTCTGCTGGGTTTCTTCTGCAACCAGGTTATTGAGCGCCTGCTCAATATTCAGGTAATCGAGTACCAGATAACCTTCGGGCTTGAGCGAACTGGCTGCAGAACGAACAACACGTTCGTTTTCGAAGTCATGGGTGAAATATCCGAAGCTCGTAAACAGGTTCAGGAC
>JBJTJB010000491.1:0-1875 GCA_046095245.1 Bacteroidota bacterium
GGTTTTCCATTGCAGCCCAAAAGCTGACGCATAGTTGTTTTCGGGGACAAAACGCGGTATTCCGTTTACGATGGGAAAGCGCTCGCCACCGGGTCCGACCAGGGTGTCGTTTTCGCGTGAAAGAGGCTTGGAAGTCCCCGGAATCGTGTATGGCAGGAGTTTAGGCATGGATTGAATCGTGAAAATACCAAATTCGAGGATTAATGCATTTGTTAGCTTTGTAAGGTATGTGCGGATTCGCTGGTTTTTTGGATTACCGCGGGCAGGGCGACCTGTCGCTGGCTGAGTCCATGGCTGAATCATTGTTTCACAGAGGACCTGACCATGGGGGAGCCGAGTTTATCCGTTGTGGGGAGACCTCGGTCGGATTGGGCTTTCGCCGCTTGGCCATCATTGATTTGAGTGCTGCCGGTCATCAACCGATGTCTGATCCTGAGCAGAAAAATTGGATCATGATGAATGGCGAGGTATACAACTACCGCGAGATACGCCAGGAGCTTGAAAAATCCGGAGTGTCATTCCGCTCAAACTCCGATACGGAAGTTGTTCTACAGGCATGGCTCCGCTGGGGTCCTGAGGCGCTCAAGCGCATGATTGGCATGTTCGCATTTGCTGTGCTTGAGCCTGCAAAAAACACCTTGACCCTGATTCGTGACAGAGCCGGTGTGAAGCCACTCTTTTATCATGTTCATCCCAACGGTGTCTTGTTCGGATCGGAGTTGAAGGCTTTTCACCGCAATCCTTCGTTCGTGAAATCCCTCAATCCGGAGGGTTTGGGTATGTATTTCCGTTATGGCAATATTCCGGCACCCCACACCATTTTCAGCAATACGTATAAGGTGTGTCCCGGTGAATTCGTGCAGTTCGATTTGGGTACTGGAAAACAGAAAACACAAACCTATTGGCGGGTCCTCGATGCCGTGAATCAGCCATTGAGCGATATCACCTACGAGGAAGCCTTACAAGAGACCACGAAATTGATGGAGTCGGCATGTCAATACCGCATGGTAGCCGATGTCCCTGTGGGTGTATTTCTCAGTGGCGGATACGATAGTACCGCAGTCGCTGCCTTGTTATCGGGGTCAGGTAAGCCACTGAACACATACACCATCGGATTCGATGATGCACGTTTTGATGAAAGTGCTTACGCTGAGAAAGTAGCCATGCATTTGGGTACGCAGCACTCGACTGTGAGATGCACCCTGTCCGATGCCAAGGATATCATTCCTGAGCTTCCGAAAATTTACGATGAACCATTCGGTGATTCATCTGCCGTTCCGACAACGCTCGTGAGTCGCCTAGCGCGGCAGCATGTTACTGTTGCGCTTTCCGCTGATGCAGGTGATGAATTGTTTGCCGGATATCCGCGCCATGCCCGTGCTGCCCGTTTGCTGAAACGTCGCGAGCAATTGCCTTCTGTGTTGAGAGCCGGACTTGGTCACATAGTGCAACTTGTTTCCAATCGGAAACATTCAATTTCAATTGCCGACAGGCGGAATAGACTGATTCATTTTCTGAATGCACGTGGGCCGGTTGAGGCATTCGATTTGTTGAACCAGACTTTTTCTACAGCGGAAATCGGCGGATTGAGTCCAACTGCCGCCCCTTGGTCGGGTGGGGCCTTTGCAGAGGACGCTCTGTTCAATCGTAAAACCGAATTGTTAAATCGAATACTGGCCACCGAATACAAGACTTACCTGGTGGACGATATCTTACAAAAGGTGGATAGAGCCTCCATGTCGGTCAGTTTGGAAGGTAGGGAGCCCTTTCTCGATCATCGTCTCGCGGAATGGGCCATGCGCTTACCCGTGGAATTCAAGTTGAAAAACGGCGTTTCCAAACGGATTTTAAAGGATATCGTCCATACCCGAGTCC
>JBJTJB010000492.1:0-4607 GCA_046095245.1 Bacteroidota bacterium
ATATATTACAATCGAGCAACTATCTGGCCGAATATTATAAGAAAATCAACCGGCTAGACAGTGCGGTTAAATACTTTTCCTTGTCATCATCGATACGAGACAGTCTGGTAAGCAACGAAAAGATGAACAAGATCAAAGCCATGGAAATGCAGCAAATGTTCCGTGAACAGGAGCGGCAACAGGATGAAGAGAAGGCCATGGAGGATAGAAGAGTGAATATACAGTTTGCTATTTTACTTATTGGTATTGTAAGCTTGTTATTAATCTCATTATTGCTTTCGAGGTCGTTTATCGTTCATCATAACTTGGTGCGCTTTCTGGGCGTGCTGAGTCTTTTGCTGGTTTTCGAGTTCATTAATCTCTACCTACACCCTCTGCTTGATGATCTTACGGGGCACTCTCCTATTGCAATGCTGCTTATAATGACCGGGATCGCGTCCTTATTGATACCTCTACACCATAAGCTGGAGCATCGGATAATTCATAAATTGGTCGAGAAGAATAAAAAAATCCGTTTAACAGAAGCTAAAAAGATTATTCAAGAGCTTGAAAGTTAAATTAGAGAATACAATGCTCGGTCTGTACTTGTATCGCCATTCACTAAAAAAGCTAGCTCAACTAAATCAGCGTACCCTTTAAGGATAATAGCTCCTTTAAAAATAGTAGAAAAGGTTTTACCTTGGTTGAACGGGGAAGCTGACAGCGGGGCTTCGTGTTCCAAAGACAGTTTTGTGGTGGTACAAACATTCGTTTTTTGTATGAACATTTGTGTTAAAATCGCCAACTTCTTGTAGCAGCAAACCGCTACCCTAAATACTTTCCCACCCCCTCCGCACAGCGCTCCCCATCCATCGCAGCGGAAACAATACCACCGGCATAGCCGGCACCTTCTGCACATGGAAATAATCCCTGCACTTCGGGATGCATACAGGTGACAGGATCACGTGGAATACGGACTGGCGAGGATGTTCGTGACTCAGTAGCGACCAAAACGGCTTCGTCGGTGTAATAGCCTTTCATTTTTTTGCCGAAATCCATCAGGGCTTTTTTGAGGGATTGTGTGACACCCTTGGGCAATACTTCCTGCAAAGCGAAAGGATGCAGTCCGGGAACATAGGAGCTGTCCAGTGGGGTGGAGGTGAAGCGTCCTTCGCAGAAGTCGGTCATGCACTGGGCGGGAGCCACCAATCGGCCTCCTCCGGCGTCGTAGCAGGCTTTTTCTACGGCTGACTGGTACATCATGGCCGCGAGGCCTTTCGATGCGCTGTAGGGCTTAAAATCGTCTTGGCCTACACTCGCCACCAGGCCCGAGTTGGCAAAGGGGTTGTTCCGCTTCGAAGGCGACCATCCGTTTACCACCACCTCGCCGGGAGCTGTAGCCGCCGGGGCAATAATGCCTCCCGGACACATGCAGAAGCTGTATACGCCCCGGCCTTCGTATTGTCCGCTGAGGCTGTAGGCAGCTGCAGGCAAAGCATCGGGTCGTACTGTGCAGTGGTATTGTATGCCGTCGATGCGGCTCTGCGGATGTTCGATGCGTACACCCAAGGCAAAATCCTTGGCTTCGATGCTGATGCTTCGTTCCTGCAGTAGGCGAAAAACATCGCGGGCGGAATGGCCGGTAGCGAGTATGAGCGCTTTGCCGGGAACGGTTTTCGTCGATTCATTGCCGGTATCGGCTACACGGAGTCCGGTGAACCGTCCGTTCTCCACCAAAATGTCATCGACTCGCTGGCCGAAGTGCACTTCACCACCACATTCCACAATGCGTTCACGCATGGCCGCAACTATACCCGGCAATTTGTTGGTGCCGATGTGGGGATGAGCGTCTATAGCAATGTCGGGCGAGGCACCGAACTGGATGAAGGTGTCGAGGATGCGGCGGATGTTTCCGCGTTTGTCGGATCGGGTGTAAAGCTTGCCATCGGAATACGTACCTGCTCCTCCTTCGCCAAAGCAGTAGTTCGAGTCGGGATCCACCACGCCCTGCCGGTTCATGAGCGCAAGGTCGCGGCGTCGGCTGCGCACATCTTTTCCGCGTTCGAATAGGACCGGCTTATAACCCAGCTCGATGAGTTGCAGGGCGGCGAAGAGTCCCGCAGGACCCGCTCCGGCAATCAACACGGGTTGTGAAATGCTCACATCTCGAAAAATCCGTTCGCTGTGAATCAACGGTGGCAGGTCTTCGCCCAGGGCTACGTCAAAAAACAAGCGGATCTTGACTTGCCGCGACCGCGCATCGATGGATCGACGTGCCAGCCGGAAGTTCCGGATTTCAGTTTCGGAAACGCCTAAGCGTGATGCGATCAGTTTTCCGAATCTTTCGCCGGTGGCCGCCTCTTCGGGTGGCAAAACCAGCTCGATGCGTTGTAGCATGGACGAGATATGGTGGGTGTTGTACCGCCGCTTGTTTTTTCGCCCTACTCGAATGTGAGCGACAAGGTGAAAATGCGGGATTTGAGCGATTGCAGGTTGGTGGTGTATACTCCGGGGTCGGTAGCCAACACATTGGGGATGCCCTGAAACATTTTGATTTCGGGAGCGAATTTGAACAGGGGCATGTATAAGTCCATACCAAAGCCCACAATGTAGCCGTAGTCGTACTTGCGCAGTTTAATGAGGTCTTTTTCGTTCTCCACTTTTTCCTGCGACACCAGGTCAATGGCATACTTGAATCCCCCGGTCACGTAAAAGCGGTAGTTGTTTACGCGGTTCGATTTGAACTTGAGTTCGAGCGGGAATTCGATGAAGGTCGATTCCACTTTTTTCAAGGTCACATCGGTCGGACCCGCCGGAATGATCATCTTGTAAGTCAGGTCGCGCTGTGAAAAAGCAAGATCCGGAATGAAGCGTAAGTCGAAGTTGTTCCCAATGCGTAGGTTGGTGATGATTCCCAGGTTGAAGCCCGCCCGGCCAATCGCATTCACGGTGTAAATGCTGTCGTTGCGGTAAAACCGGGCCCCGCGTTCAATGCGGAAATTGGTTTTGTTGTATCCCAACAAAAATCCGAAGTGTATCCACTGCCGGTCGTATTTCTCGAGGTTCTTGACAATGATGCGCTGTGCGGATACATCCCGTCCCGATAGCACCAGGCTACAGGTCAGCAGGAGGATGATTCCGGCGCGTTTCATTTTTCGGCAAGGTATAAGCTCACAATCCCAAACGTGAGCGGAATGCATTTGGTATCCCGGAACCCGGCATGGCGCAGGCGTTCAAGAAAGGCTTCACCATAGGGGAAGGCCGCCACCGACTCGGGCAGGTATTCGTAGGCGGATCGTTCGCGGGTGATCCATTGCCCGATCCAGGGCATCACGCGGAAAGAGTAAAAGGAATACAGTTGTTTGATGGGGAATCGCCGGGGCATGCTGAATTCAAGCACAACCAGGCGTCCGCCCGGGCGCAGTACGCGGTGTATCTCGCGGAGTCCACCATCCAGCGACTCGAAATTGCGTACACCGAAAGCCACTGTCACCGCGTCGAAGTGTGCATCGGGGTAATGGATGGCTTCCGAAGCGCATTGTTCAAGGCGGATCAGGCCCTGGAATCCCTTTTCCATCACCTTGTGGCGACCGATGTCGAGCATGCGGTTTGAGATGTCAATTCCCACAATCTCCTGCGGTTTTAAACGCATGCACTCAAGGGCCACGTCGGCTGTTCCGGTGGCAATGTCGAGGATGCGTTGGGGCTTGTAAGGGATGAGGGTGTCGATGGCTTTTCTCCTCCAGCTGCGGTCGATTCCTCCCGACAAGAGGCGGTTCATGAGGTCGTACCTGCGTGCAATGCTGTCGAACATGTCTTCCACACGCTCGCGCTTGGTACTTCCACTGTAGGCCTTGGGTACGACACTCATGGTATCAGGGTTGATGCTTCTTCGAGGAGTTGTTGTTTGTCAACCGGTACAACACCGACCTTTTCGCATACCAGACCACCCGCCAGGTTCGACAAGGCAGCCAGTGTTCGCGTGGATACACCGAGTGAGAGGCAAAGCGCCGCAACGCTGATGACGGTATCGCCTGCTCCCGAAACATCACTGATGTTGCGCACATGGGCCGGTATGATTTCTCCGGCACTCCCATCTGCGAAGTACACGCCGGCTTCGGAAAGTGTAACCAACAACCTGTCGATTTGCTGCCCTTGCCTGAACGGTTCGGTGAGGCGTGCAATGGCCTGGGCGTCGGTGCGGTCAATGTCCACCTTGAGTCCGGCTTTGAGCTCCGACAGGTTGGGCTTGAACAGCGTTACTCCGCGGTAGTGGTTGAAGTTGTTTTTCTTGGGATCCACGGCAGTGGGGATGGCCCGCTCGCGGCAGGCTTCCACAATGCGGCGGATCAGGTCTTCGCTGAGTACACCCTTGTCGTAGTCTTCAAAGACCACCACATCGGGGCGCTGGGTGTCGAGTAGGTTCAGGATGCGCTCATAGAGGTTCTCCTGGTCCTTGCTGCCGAGCGGACTCAGCACTTCATCGTCGACCCGCAGGAGCTGGTGGTTGTTCCCGATTACCCGCGTTTTGACGGTCGTGACACGGGTGTCGGAACTGATCATTCCGGCGGTATCCATGCCGAGCTCCCGCATGAGGGCCAGCAATTCATCACCGCTGCGGTCTTTGC
>JBJTJB010000493.1:0-1047 GCA_046095245.1 Bacteroidota bacterium
ATTAAAATCGGCGAAATGAAAGCGCCGCGGTCCGGCTCAGCGCCAGTCAGTTCAACAGCATCCAAGGATCCATAAACCAGTTCCTGCTGATTGAGTAGTTGGCGAACCTTTTCGCGAACCTCTTCCACCTGACCTTTGGAGGCGAGAGCACCCATGCGCACACCCTCAACCTGCGGATCACCGATCACTGTGGAGGCAAGACGCTTACCGAGTGCAATCTGAACATCCTCCATTACAGGTTCAGGAACAAGTATACGCCGTACTGCAGTGCATTTCTGCCCTGCTTTCACCGTCATTTCACGGTGGACTTCTTTTACAAACAGATCGAATTCGGCGGTACCGGGAACCGCATCCCGACCAAGGACCATACAGTTGAGGGAGTCGGCTTCCATATTGAACGGAACGGACTCCTCCAGAATCCTGGGGTGGGATTTCAGCAGCTTGCCCGTGGAGGCCGAACCTGTAAACGTAACCACATCCTGGTTGGTAACGTGTTCGAGAATCCCGTTGGCCGAACCACAAATGAGTTGCAGTGCACCATCCGGAAAGATGCCTGAAGAGATCATCTCACGAACAACCGCCTCCGTAAGAAAGGAGGTCAGAGTTGCGGGCTTTACAACTGCCGGCACCCCTGCCATCAGATTGACAGCAATCTTCTCCAACATTCCCCATACGGGAAAATTAAAGGCATTGATATGAATAGCCACGCCCTCTTTCGGAACGCAAATGTGGTGGCCTATAAATGTTCCATTCTTGCTCAACCTGGCGACATCGCCATCAGTACAAAAGGGCTGGTCGGGGAATTGCCTCCTGAGGCTGCTATAGGCGAATAGATTACCGATTCCGCCCTCAATGTCAATCCAGCTATCGACCCGGGTAGCTCCGGTGGCCCAGCTTATGGCATAAAAGTCCTCCTTTTTTGCACTGAGATGCATGGCCATGGCTTTCAGCATGCGCCCTCTCTCGTGAAATGTCATCTTTCGCAGACGGGCACCGCCCGTTGAACGGGCGTAATCCAACATCAGGGCAAAATCTAGACCCTTGCTC
>JBJTJB010000494.1:0-2109 GCA_046095245.1 Bacteroidota bacterium
CTCTGTACTTGTCGACACACGTGAAAAACGACCTGTTCCGGATCCTTTTGTACTGCCTTCTGCTGTTCGGAGCGGGTTCGGGTTCTGCCCAGGATCTGGCCGATCCGCTGCGGATCCGTCGTTTCCCGGCCGATTCGGTCCGGGAGGTGCTTTTGCTCGATACGTTGAGCATCATTCCGGGGAGTTTCCGCTTGAGTGTAAACGGGCAGGCCGTGGAGGATTCACTTTGGGTACTTGATGCTCCCGCAGCCCGCCTGCTGTTCACCGGTCCCTTCCGGCCGGCTTCGGGCAGTGTACTGCAGGCCGAGTACCGCTGCTATCCGATGTCGTTTGTGCGCCCGCAATTCTTGCGCGATCGCCGCTTACTGGAGCAGGCAGTACCGGGAACGGGAGCCGTTTCGCCGATCTATACCGAACGCCCTGCCGACCGCAACCGCTCCTTGTTCGGGCTGGAAGGCCTGACACGATCGGGATCGATTTCGCGCGGACTCAGCATCGGCAACAACCAGGACGCTGTGCTAAACTCGAGCCTGAACCTCCAGCTTGCCGGCCGGATCGGTGGGAACGTGGAGCTTCTGGCTGCCATCACCGACGAAAACATTCCGGTGCAACCCGAGGGCAATACCCAACAGCTGCAGGAGTTCGACCGGGTGTTCATCCAACTGAGCGACCCCCACAACAAGCTCATAGCCGGCGATTACGATGTGCGCAATCCGCCCGACGGGTATTTTTTGCGTTACTTCAAAAAGGCTCAGGGCGGTTTGTACCAATACAACGGAACCGTTCAGCGCCCCGGCCGTTCGCCGCTCGCGGTCAGTGCCGGTGCCGGAGCAGCGGTTTCGCGGGGAAAATTCAACCGCATGGTCTTTCCCGGCATCGAGTCGAACCAGGGGCCCTACCGCTTGCGGGGTGCCGACAACGAACTCTTCATTGTGGTGATGTCTAATTCAGAGCGGGTGTTCATTGACGGTGTTTTGCTCGAGCGGGGTCAGGACCGGGACTACCTCATCGATTACAACACGGCCGAAATCACCTTTACCACACGCCGGCTCATCACCAAGGACCTGCGCATCATTGTCGAGTTTCAGTATGCCGACCGCAACTACGCCCGCACGCTGATGACCGCAAACACCGCATTCAGCAGCACCCGCTGGAAGGCCTCGCTGGCCTTTTACAATGAACAGGACAGCCGCAACCAGCCCCTGCAGCAAACCCTCGATGCCAGCGACAAGGCCTTGCTGGCTTCGGTGGGCGACAGTGTCGACCAGGCCTTTGCCGACGGTGGCGATAGTGTGGCCTTCAACAGCACCGAAACCCTGTATGCCCGCAGCGACACCACCGTGGGCGCTGTGACCTACACCATTTACCGCTACAGCACCTCGCCCGACAGCGCCTACTACCGGGTTTCCTTTACCAACCTGGGCGTAGGGCAGGGCAATTACCTCCCCGACGATGCCACGGCCAACGGGCGCATTTACCGCTGGGTGGCCCCGCTTGCCGGTGTGCCCCAGGGTACCCACGAACCTCGCATCCGCCTCATCGCCCCCCAGCAGCGGCAGATGCTGAGCGGCCGCATGCAGGTCAACCTGACCCAGGCCACCAACCTCACGCTCGACCTGGCTATGAGCCGCAACGACCTCAACCGCTTTTCGGACCTGGACCAGGCCGACGACGACGGCTATGCCGCCCGGGTGGTGCTCGACCACCGGCAGCCGTTGCGCCGCAGCCGGCCCGGCGACTGGATGCTGCAGGCCGAACTGAACACCGAAGTGAACGACCGGAATTTCCGGCCGGTAGAGGTGTACCGCAGCGTGGAATTCAGCCGCGACTGGAACACGACCGGCCTGGATCCCTTTGATAAGGAATTGCTGGGCCGGCTGCAGCTCGCCCTGGTGCATCCCAAGCGCGGGGAGATGCGCTATGGCTTGCGGAACTTTTTGCGCGGCGGCTCCTACACGGGCTGGATGCAAACGGTGAATGGCCGCTTACCCGGCGAGCACTGGTTTTTACAGTGGGATGCCAGCTTGCTCGATGCCCACACTCCGGGCGAGCGCTCGCAGTTCCTCCGCCACCGCGAGGAACGGCGGCGGCGCTTCGGCACCTGGATTC
>JBJTJB010000495.1:0-5163 GCA_046095245.1 Bacteroidota bacterium
TTGCGCGCAACACTTCGATGACCACCACCACGGCTTCGGCAACGTTGTGTTGTCCGATCAGAGCCGGAGAAAAACACACTTCAAGAGTCTTGGTTCCTGTTTCTGCTGACATGCAGGGGGATTATCGCTTGATGAACGGAGTCTTCACAACCTGAGCCTTAATCGACTTGTCACGAATCAGGACTCCGATCGAATTTCCTTCAGAAGTATGCGAGGTTTCGATGTATCCCAAACCGATGGCCTTTTGAAGCGTGGGGCTCTGCGTACCACTGGTAACAACACCGATTGTTCGGCCTGTTTCATCCACGATGGGATAGCCGTGTCGTGGAATTCCGCGCTCTGTCATTTCAAAGCCTACCAGCTTTCGCAATGTACCGGATTCTTTCTGGGCTTTGAGTGCAACTGAATTCGTGAACTCTTTGGTGAATTTGGTAATCCAACCGAGTCCGGCTTCTATCGGTGAAGTCGTATCATCAATATCGTTTCCATACAGACAGAATCCCATTTCGAGACGCAGGGTATCCCGTGCACCGAGTCCGCAAGGCTTTATTCCGAAGCCTGAACCCGATTCCATCAGGGCATTCCAGATCGTCTCCGCATACTGGTTCTCAACGTAAAGTTCGAATCCTCCGGCACCTGTATAGCCCGTGTTGCTGATGAGCACATTGCCGCAACCGGCAACGGTCCCTTTCTTGAATGAATAATATGCAATTCCGGCAAGATCGGTGTCTGTCAGTTTTTGCACGGTGGCCAATGCATCGGGCCCTTGAACAGCGATCAAACTGGTCCTCGCAGAGATATCCATCATTTCAACGCCGGCG
Source organism: Bacteroidota bacterium (assembly GCA_046095245.1). GTDB lineage: Bacteria > Bacteroidota > Bacteroidia > AKYH767-A > OLB10 > JAJTFW01. Next base: position 822 of record JBJTJB010000495.1, read on the forward strand.
ATGTTATGCTGCTGTATCCAATTCCAGTCTTTTTCGATGTTGGATGCATTAACCACCAGCATCCAGTTCCCATCTTCAAGACAGTAAACGATCAAATCATCCACAATACCACCGTTTGAATTGGGTAAGCAACTGTATTGCGCTTTACCGGGCGACAACTTCGATGCATCGTTGCTGGTGATACGCTGGATCAGATCCAATGCCCCTTCGCCTTTCAGAATGAACTCACCCATGTGAGATACATCGAAGAGGCCTACACGGTTGCGCACGGTTTCATGTTCGATGGTGATTCCCTCGTACTGGACAGGCATAAGGTATCCGGCAAAGGGGACCATCTTGGCACCCAGTTTTTGGTGAAGGTGCACCAGAGCGGTTTCCATTAAGGGCGTTTCGATTTCTGACATAGCTTTGATTTGAATGACAAAATTAGGTTAATCCTGCCGAACAAGGCTATGGAACAAATCCCGGTACGCAGGCCAGTGAGCATTCACCGAATATCGGGCCTCAATCACTTTACGCGCTTCTATTCCGATGCGTCTGCGGAGTTCATGGGATTCGATTAAGGAGCTGAGAATCTCTTCCCATTCGCTCTCTGACCCGGCTAAGAATCCATTTATTCCATGGGAAATGATTTCGGTGTTGACCCCAACGGGTGACATGACAGCAGGAATCTCCATGGCCATATACTGCAAACCCTTGAAACCACATTTACCCTTGGCCCACTCATCGTCGGGCAAGGGCATGATACCGATGTCGATATCCGCCAGATCGGATACTTCTGTATCGAGTCTCCAGGCCATTCCACGTAAGCCCAGATCCTCCCGAAAATAGCTTGCATCACCAATCAGTTTAAAACGAATACGATTCCCATATTTCTGCTGCAGCCTCAACAGCACAGGCTCAATAATTCGGAAGTGCTTGACGGTCGTATGGCTTCCGGTCCATCCAATACAGACAACATCCGGATTCCAGTTGCGGTCCGAAACCGGTTTATGGTATTCCGTATCAATGGTCGTGGGGATGACCTGAACCCGGTCGTTGAATTTAAGTGCATAGTAGGCCAAATACCAGTTGCCGGGAAATACGGCATCGGAAATACCGATGATCTCGGCGGTTTTTGATGGACGCTTGAGCCATCCCAGGCTTCTGTTCCCTTCAGAAACGTCGAAATGCCAGATGGCATCGTCAAAATCAAATACAACCTTTGCTCCGGATGCGGCGAACCGTTTCTCGAAATAGGCCGACCCGATGAAGAACGCCTCTCGGAACACGAATACGATATCGAACTGACGGGCTCGCCGGACGTCACGCAATCGGTGAAAAAACGCTTTTAATCCCATCCGGAGTTTCTGAATCAGCATACCCGGTGCATAAAAAACAGCGTCATCCTCCTCCGAAATGATGAATGACAATTCACATACATAGCCCACCCGTCTCAGCCTGTCTAAATACTGCTCATAGCGGAAACGCTGGCCGGGATTGCGGCAGGGCCGATGTGAGGCGATGAAGAGGATCTTTTTCACGATTAGGCAGAAGCAAGTACGTGCCAGTAGGGCTCACCTTCTGAGAAACGGATCCGGCTGAATCCGGCATCGTTCAACATACGGGTGATTTCAGCACGGGAGAAACGCTTTTCGAGTGGAGTTCCGAAACGATCCAATGCATCATTGCGCATGATGAAAAAACCTTTTTCGGCGTAATACGACAAAGGGATCCGCTTGGCTAACCCTGAAAGTCCAAGCAGTGACAGTAACCTTGAAAACCGGGCCAATGGCCAATACACCATGGCAGCGATTGCCTCGCAAATGATCTGCTTAATGGCAGACGGAAAGGCGGAGATAACTCTTCGGGAAACGTTTACACACGCAAACAACGAGCGGAACAAGAACCCTCGGTGCGAAACGTCATAATACAGGTAAACCAGGAAGCAACCCTGCGGTTTTAATTTTTTCCTGAGGGATCTCAGTGCAGCCTCGGTATCCGGTACGTGATGCAGTACTCCAATGCTCATGATGAAATCGAAAGATGCATCGGCAAATGGCATGGCATCGATGGAACAGCGCGTTACACGAACGTTCTCCACTTCCTGTAAAAGCTGCATCGCAGGATAGACAGCATCACTTGGGTCGATGGCCTCGATGGCTGCTACGCGGGGAGCAAGGTACCAGGACCAACGACCAGTACCACAACCGGCATCCAATACCACTGTATCGGGACCGGGTTCGCTCTCGTTCAACAAATCGAAGTATTGATCACCACACCGCCTCAACTCGTCCTGATCAAACGCATGAAAACGCTTCCATTCCTCACCGAAGGAGCTGACTGTAGCCAGATCGATATTCGATGATCCGCCATCGTCAAACACCGCAATTTCCCGGCTCCCGTTGCTGAGCAGCCTATCGGGATTGCGGGTGTAGTTCACAAATGGTGGCTGGGTACGGCTTTGCATTCAGAATATTCCCAATGACAGGGCGCAAAAATACAGATTCCCGAATGAGGTTAGCAGACAGCGCTTGCCATCGACCCCCTGAGAGTGAATCTTTACGTAATTTGGCAGTCCTCCATCAAATGCGCTTACTCGAAAAGAATACACCCAGGCAATTGGTTTTCCTGATCGATCTGGCGATTTGCACCCTATCGGTATTGATAGCGTATCAGTTACGGTTCAACTTTCATGTGCCGGCCAGTGAAGTGGCGACTTACGCCTGGGTTTTTCCGTTTGTGGTTTCCGTTCGGGCTGCCACATTCCTGGTTTTTCGGACTTACCGCGGAATTATCCGATACACCAGTAGCCGGGATACAATCCGTATCCTGGGCACCTTGGGGGTCGGATCACTCTGCATGGCGATTTCGAATCCGTTGGCCTATTGGTTCAGCGGTTCCTATACCCTACCCTTTTCCATTATCATCATCGATTTCCTGATCACGGCTTTCCTCATGATCAGCGGTCGCCTGCTGATCAAGGAAATTTACCTCGAATTGCAGAATCCCAACAGTGCCAAGACCGGGGTGGTGATTTACGGGGCCGGTGAAGCCGGACTGATTGCCAAGCGTACCCTCGACCGCGATCGGGGGACCCGCTATAAGGTAGTTGCGTTTATTGACGACGATAGCCGGAAGTCCGGAAACAAGATGGAAGGGATCACCATCCGTGCCGGAAACGAACTCGATTCGGTTTTGGCAGATGCGCAAGCCCGACACCTCATCATCGCCGTGCAACAACTTAGTGACGAGCGTAAACAGGAAATCGTTGAAGCGGGTCTTCGCAACAAGGTGCACGTCATGCGGGTCCCTCCGGTGAGTTCATGGATCAATGGCGAACTCAGCTTTCGGCAAATCCGCAGAGTCAGCATTGACGATCTGTTGGGAAGGGATTCCATCCGGCTGAGTTTGGATTCCATCCGTGGGACATTGCAGGGTAAAACGGTACTGGTGACGGGAGCCGCCGGTTCCATCGGCAGTGAGCTGGTGCGACAGATTTCACGCTTCGGTCCTGGCCGCGTGGTGATGCTCGACATGGCCGAATCGCCGCTCTACGAGCTGGAACTCGAGCTCAGTGAACAACATTCTGAAACACAGGTTGAGCCTGTAATCGGTGATGTTCGAAACCGTGAACGTATGCGCCGGGTATTTGAGGCTTTTCATCCCGACATCGTTTTTCATGCGGCAGCCTACAAGCATGTTCCCGTGATGGAACTGAACCCCAGTGAGGCTATCCTGAACAATGTTATCGGGACCCGCATCACGGCCGACCTTTCACGTGAGTTCGGGGTTTCTCGCTTTGTAATGATCAGCACTGACAAGGCCGTGAATCCGACCAACATCATGGGGGCGAGTAAGCGGATTGCGGAGCTTTATACGCAGGCCCTCAACAGTCTGGAGGGAACACGCTTCATCACCACCCGATTTGGCAATGTACTGGGCTCCAACGGCAGCGTAATACCACGCTTCAAGAAACAGATTGAAGAGGGTCAGGTCATCACCGTGACCCATCCGGATATCACCCGCTATTTCATGACCATCAGCGAGGCCTGTCAGCTTGTGCTGGAGGCGGGCTCGACCGGAAAAGGTGGAGAGATTTTCATCTTCGATATGGGTCAACCGGTCCGTATCGATGAGCTCGCACGAAAAATGGTCAGACTCAGCGGTCTCGAAGTCGGAAAAGACATCTCAATCCGCTATACAGGACTTAGACCGGGAGAAAAACTGTACGAAGAATTACTGGCCGATCAGGAAAACACCTTGCCTACGCACCACGATAAAATCATGATTGCAAAAGTGCGCACCAGCGATCTGGATCAGATTTCGACAGACATCGACCTCCTTGAATCGCTCTTTGATA
>JBJTJB010000496.1:0-1609 GCA_046095245.1 Bacteroidota bacterium
TCCCTGCGCGCTCTGCAAGAAGCTGATCCCAATGATCGGTGCCTTCCCACATGACCCGCTTTAACATCGTCATCGCTTCCGGATTCGATGCGGCCAGTGTCTTGGACAAGGAATCTACGCGCTGATCAAGAGCGGTGAGATCGGAGAATAATTCGGTAAACAATCCCTTCTCTCGAGCCCAGTTCGCATCCTTCCAATCGGACGCAGCAATGGTCAACTGACTGAACGCTGAAAGTCCAATCTTTCGCTCTACAGCCGGTCCGACAACAAAAGGACCGATTCCAACGGCGAGTTCACTCAACTTTATGGAAGCACTTTCGTGAGCAAGTGTATAATCAGCTGCCGCAGCCAAACCTACACCACCTCCGACCGCTTTACCCTGTACGCGTGCAATGACGAATTTGGGCGCCTTCCGGATGGCATTGATAACACCGGCAAATCCACTGAAAAAATACGTACCCTGATCAATGGATTCAATCGAAACCAACTCATCAAAAGACGCTCCTGCACAAAAGGCTTTTTCGCCCTCGCTTTTCAACACAATGACGGAAGATCCGGTATGATTACCTGCATCCTCTACTGCTGAAGCTAATTCACGTAGTAAAGTCCCCGGTAGGGAATTGGACTGTGGGTGTTGGAAAACGATGGAAGAAATCCCATCGATGTGGTTCACTTGAACGGATCCGTGTGACATGAGGAGTGTATAAAATTCTTCAATGATTGATCAATCCTGGTTGAGCTTTTTGACCATGGTTAAAATGGTGGCGATCGCTACCGTTTCACCGGTTTCATCAACCACATCTACCAGCCACTTGACGATTCCCTTGGCGATATCTTCGGGCGTTCGTTTTTCGGTGTCGACTTTTTCCTTTACGGTCAATTTTACACCAATGGTCATTCCCGGATAGACCGGCTTGGTGAACCGGCATTCATCCAGTCCGTAGTTGAGCAATACAGGGCCTTTTTTCGCATCAACAAAGAGTCCGGCAGCCTTGCTGAGTACAAAGTATCCATGTGCCACACGTTGGGTGAAAATGGTTCCGTCAAGGGATGTTGCATCCATGTGTGCATAAAAATTATCGCCGCTGACATTGGCAAAATTGTGAATATCAGCCTCACTGACCGTATGCCTGGCTGTAATGAGTGTTTCGCCGACTTCGAGCTCTTCAAAATGCTTTTTGAAGGGATGGCGATCGTGCTCAACCTGCGCAGCACCGCTCTGATAAACGCCTGTAATACGCGTAATGGTGGTAGGTGAACCCTGAATCGCCACGCGCTGCAGGTAGTGAAACACGCCACGCTTTCCTCCCATTTCCTCTCCCCCACCTGCACGACCGGGGCCGCCGTGAACCAACATGGGCATAGGCGAACCGTGACCCGTGCTCTCTTTCGCACATTCGGCGTTCAGTACAAGGATGCGGCCATGCATACTCGCAGCTCCGAGCACATAGGTTCGAGCGATGGTGTCATCGGCAGTGACAATACTTGTGACCAAAGACCCCTTACCCATACGAGACAACTCTACGGCTTCGTCGTCGCTTGTATAGGGCATCAAGGTTGACACCGGCCCAAATGGCTCCACATGGTGACAATCGGTGTGACTAAACGG
>JBJTJB010000497.1:0-1437 GCA_046095245.1 Bacteroidota bacterium
ATCTAAAGCCGCTCAACAAGAAATCGATCGCTGAGATTCTGCAAAAGCACAAGATCGATGCTGTGTTACCCACGATGGGTGGCCAAACAGCCTTGAACCTGTGCATCGATTGTCAAAAGGCCGGGTTGTGGGATAAGTTCGGCGTGCGGATTATCGGGGTCGATATCGATGCCATCTATACCACCGGGGATCGCGAGAAATTCCGTTTGTGTATGCTTGCCCTGGGTGCTAATGTATGCAAAGGGCGTACGGCGACATCCTTTTTGGAAGGCAAGGAGATTGCCCAGGAAATCGGTTTTCCGTTGGTTATAAGACCATCATTTACACTCGGAGGGACCGGTGGAGGATTCGTTGATACCAAGGAAGAGTTTGATGCCGCATTGAACCATGGCTTGCATGCAAGTCCGGTGCATGAAGTCCTGGTGGAGCAGAGTATTATGGGTTGGAAGGAGTACGAGTTGGAACTACTGCGTGACTCCCGTGGCAATGTGATCATTATTTGCTCCATCGAGAATTTTGATCCGATGGGCATCCATACCGGCGACTCCATTACGGTTGCGCCTGCAATGACGCTGAGCGACCGTACCTACCAGCGGATGCGCGATCTGGCTATCCGGTGTATGAACGGGATCGGGAATTTTGCCGGTGGTTGCAATATCCAGTTTTCGGTGAATCCCGATAATGAAGAGGAGATCATCGTCATCGAGATCAATCCGCGGGTTTCCCGTTCTTCAGCGCTCGCATCGAAAGCCACCGGATATCCGATTGCGAAAATAGCCGCCAAGCTTGCTATAGGATACAACCTTGATGAATTGCAGAATCAGATCACCAAAACCACTTCAGCATTTTTCGAGCCCACGATCGACTATGTGATTGTTAAGGTTCCGCGCTGGAATTTCGATAAGTTCATGGGCGCTGACCGTCATTTGGGTTTTCAGATGAAGTCGGTGGGCGAAGCCATGGGAATAGGTCGAAGCTTTCAGGAGGCCCTGCAAAAAGCCTGTCAGTCGCTGGAGATCAAGCGGAATGGCTTGGGTGCCGATGGAAAGGAAATCACCAACCAGGATGTACTGATTGATAGTTTGCAGCGACCCAGCTGGAACCGTCTGTTCCATATTTACGATGCATTCAAGCTCGGAATGCCATTCAGCACGATCCGGAAGTTGACGCGAATCGACCCCTGGTTCCTGAACCAGATAGAAGAGTTGGTCGAATTGGAGAAGGAGATCGAAAAGCACAACCTTGATACGCTACCGCGCGAACTGTTGCTTGAGGCCAAGCAGAAGGGGTATGCAGACCGACAGGTTGCTCATTTGTTGCGGTGCCTCGAGAGCCAGGTGTATGCTAAGCGGACCGAATTCGCCATCAACCGGGTGTATAAACTTGTAGATACCTGTGCGGCTGAATTCGAGGCCAAGACCCCTTACTATTATTCCA
>JBJTJB010000498.1:0-5596 GCA_046095245.1 Bacteroidota bacterium
ACATTAATAAGTTAATAAATTCAAAATCAAAGACTTGTACAACTACTACAATGTAGATGAGTTGATGTCGGCACCTTTATCAGGCTAGCAATTCCAGCAAAGCCACGCTCTCCACATGTGCTGTATGTGGAAACATGTCGACAGGCACAACCGTTTTAATGCTGTAACGCGTTGAAAGCATCAGGATATCGCGCGCCTGGGTGGACGGCTTGCAACTTACATACACTATTCGATCGCAGCCGCTGTGTAAAATGCGCTCCACCACATCGGCATGCATTCCGGCACGTGGCGGATCGGTAATGATCACATCCGGTCGACCTTCCCGACTGAACAGGTCCTCGGTGAGCAGGTCCTTCATGTCACCCGCGTAAAAAACACAGTTGTCAATGCCATTGAGTGAGGCATTGATGCGCGCATCGTCAATCGCTTCTTTCACATATTCGATGCCAACCACCTTGGCAGCAGCGGAAGAAACAAATTGTGCAATGGTACCTGTGCCCGTGTAGAGATCATACACCACTTCCGAACCTTTAAGGTCGGCCAGTTCGCGGGTCAAGCGATACAGCGTGCGTGTTTGACCGCTGTTGGTCTGAAAAAACGATTTGGGACCGATCCTGAACTTCAATCCGTCCATTTCCTCGGTGATAAAGGGAGCCCCTTTGAAGGTTTGTACTTCCAAATCATGAAAAGTATCGTTGGCCTTGGGATTCACGATATACAAGAGGGATGTGATCTGCGGAAAAGTCCCCGACAAATGGCCCAGCAAACCTTCGAGCGCCTCCTGGTTGTTTTCATACACCATTACAATCACCATTAATCCACCGGCCAGGGTATTGCGAATGATCAGCCCCCGCATCATACCACCTTTAACCCTCAGGTTCATGAACGGCAAATTGTGTTCGATACACCAGGAGCGAACGGCAAGACGGATGGAATTTGATGGTTCGGGTTGCAACCAGCATTCATCGATATCGAGAATGCGGTCGAAGCGCCCTGTCATGTGGAAGCCCAGTGCGGGTCCGCCGGTGTTTTCCCTGTCCTCGTACTGCTCGGGAGTCAGCCATTTTCGGTCGGCGAAGGTGTAATCCAGTTTGTTCCGGTAATGGCGGGTCAACTCAGAACCAACGATGGATGCGACCGGAGGTCCTTCAATTTTTCCAATCCGCTCAAGGGCATCAACAACCTGTTTGCGATTGAATTCGAGTTGGTTTTCATAGCGAAGGTATTGCCATTTGCAGCCACCACAGGTACCGAAGTGCTTACAAAAAGCATCTGTTCGTAAAGGCGAAGGCTTTTTCAGGGTCACCACCTCTGCTTCCAGGTATGAGGAGTGTTTGCGCCGGACCTTGACGTCCACCACATCGCCAGGCACAGCCCTTGAGATGAACACCACCAGACCTTCGTGCCGGGCCAGGGCTTTGCCATCATCAGCCATATCGGTCACTTCGAGATCTAGGAGCAGTTTGCCTTTCATGGATTGAATGTACTATCTTGGGTGATACCGGTGAAACTATCGGGGTAAGGCTGCCAAAAGTACTAAGTTTGTCTGCCAGAGGCCATGAAACACACGTGTCTGATCCTGCTTCTGTTTTTGATTCGTCCAGTAGCCGGAGATGCGTATCATATTGCCGGGGGTGAATTGACTACGGCCTGGATTTCGGGAAACACGTACCAGATGCGGTTGACCCTATACCGCGACTGCACGAATCCGAATGCTGCCTACTTCGACCCGACCATCATCATCGGAGCCTATGCACGGAACGGAAATGTGCTGCTGGACACGTTTCATGTCGATTTAAACACCGTAATCCCACTCAGCCTCAGCGGCCCGAACTGTGCTACGCCTCCGAGCGGTTGCATGGAACAAGGCGACTACATACGGAACATCAGCCTACCCGCACAATCGGGCGGGATATACCTGGTGTGGGAGCGTTGTTGCAGAAACAGTGCTGTGCTAAACATCAATCAGGCGGCGCTCACACCCATGGTCTTTTTACACGACATGGCCGACCCTGCCTTGCAAAATTCCAGTCCGCAATTCACCAGCGCTCCCCTACCCTACACCTGCGTCAACTCCCTGTTCCGCTTTCCCTTTACGGCAACCGACCCCGATGGTGATTCCCCTTGTGTATGCCCTCACCGCGCCCATCGCCGGAGGTTACACCTCGCAAAACACACCCAACCCCTTCAGCCCGCCCGTTTCACCCGGGGGACAAAACCTCCCTCCTGAGCCAGCCCCCTACGCCCTGATCACCTGGGCACCACCCTACAGCATCGCCAACGTGTGTGGCGGCAGTATACCGATGACCATCAACCAAAGCAGCGGACTGGTTGAAGCGTATCCGACCGCTCCGGGATTATATGCCATGGCTGTTGACGTATACGAATACCGGAATGGCGTGTATCTGGGAATGGTCCGCCGCGAAATCGAATTCACGGTCATTCCGTGCAACAACAACACCATTCCCAACTTGAATTCGGTTGTTCAAAATGCCAATTACGACATTTACGCATCCGATACGCTTTCATTCCCCGTTGTGGCAATCGATCCGGACGGAGACTCACTTTACTTGAGCTATTCCGGTGATGTTTTCCAAAATAGTCCTGCACCGGGATTGGGACCTCCCTATGCCTTAACCAACGACACTTCCGGCCTTGCCAACGTACAAGTCCCCTTCTATTGGGGAACAGTTTGTGGACAAGAGCGTGACAGTCTGTATCGGGTTTTCTACCAGGTCAGGGATAACGGTTGCCCCTTGCCGCTAACCAGCCTTGGCGAGATCACCATCCGCATCCGTGCCGTACCGGAAATACCTCCTCCCAATTTGCTTTGCATTACTTTAAATTCAGCTGGTATAACTCTCACCAAGTCCGTGGAGAACACAATCCTCCCTCGGTATTTTTCCGGGTATACCGTATACCGGAACACCAATGGCGGAGCCTTTTCGGCCATCGGACTGATTTCATCTCCGTCCCAAAACACCTTCACCGACGGCACAGCTCTTCCCGGCGCCGAGCATTGTTACTACCTGGTTGGATCAAACAGTTGCGGCAAGCAAAGTGCACCTTCCGACACCTTGTGCAGTAGTGATGCCTTTGATGTACCACTGGTCGATTTGCAGGTTGCTACCGTCGTAAATGACCGACGTGCCTTGATCCGCTGGAGTCCTTTCCCGGATGGACCCTTCGGCACCTATTTCATCGACCGCAAAACAGAAAACAGCTCATCTGCCTGGTCAACGGTTGCCGTACTCAGCGCCTACTCGCCCAATGAATGGAGCGATGCCGATGTGCGTTGCGAGATGGAGTCGTATTGTTACAGAATCCGCTTCGAAGATGCCTGTGGAAACAGTGCCGGTTTCAGTCGTGAAGCCTGCACCATCCTGTTACAAGGGACCGCCGGACCCTTTAGCAACGACCTTTCATGGACCGCCTACCGGGATTGGCCTCAGGGCATCGCCGATTACCTGCTCATCAGGCGATTGGCCGATGGTCCGGCGGTATTCGACCCGCTGATCAGCAATGGCCCTGCCACGTTGCATTACGAGGACAAGGACCTTCCTCCTGGCGGGGGTGCACACCGTTACGCCGTGATTGCCCGTGATGTAGGTGGAACCCTCGAAAGCCGCTCGAACGAAATTGAATTGGTACAGGAGCCTTTGCTCTTTACACCTTCTGCTTTCAGCCCCAACGGCGATGCGCTTAACGCAGGCTGGGGTCCATCCGGCATTTTCGTCCGCGAAATCAATTGGACTATCCTTGATCGTTGGGGACAGACCGTTTTCCAAAGCCGCGAATTGAACGATCGCTGGGACGGACGCTTTAATGGACAAGATTGTCCGAAAGACGTGTACGCCTACACAATCACCTTCACCGGTCATCACAAACCGGAGAAACTGATCCGCACCGGCACCCTCATGCTTCTGCGCTGACCCTTTACATCGTCCCGTTCAATCCGTATCTTTGAGGTATGGCCTCAACCAGCACCTCTGATTTGAATACGGTAACCCAACAAGCCATTGAACGTGAAGAGCGTTATGGTGCGCATAATTACCACCCCATTCCGGTCGTGATTGAGCGGGCCCGGGGGGTGTTCATGTGGGACGTTGAGGGAAAACGCTACTACGACTTCCTCTCCGCCTACTCGGCCGTTAACCAGGGACATTGCCATCCCCGTATCCTTGCCGCCTTGTACGAACAGGCTGAGCGCCTCACACTCACATCCCGGGCATTTCATAACAACGTATTGGGAGAGTACGAGGAATACATGACCCGGCTTTTCGGCTACGACAAACTCTTACCCATGAATACCGGTGTAGAGGGTGGCGAAACCGCCATCAAACTGGCCAGACGTTGGGGCTATGAGGTCAAGGGCATTCCGGCCAATGAGGCAAAGATCGTTTTTGCGGAAGGGAATTTCTGGGGCAGGACTTTATCGGCCATCTCTTCATCGACAGACCCCAGCAGCTACAGTGGATTCGGCCCCTACATGCCGGGATTTGTAGTCATTCCGTACAACGATATCGCTGCACTCGAAAAAGCGCTCGAAGACCCCCATGTTGCGGGATTCATGGTTGAACCCATTCAGGGCGAAGCCGGTGTCATTGTGCCGGATGCAGGCTATCTAAGCCATGCAGCCGAAATCTGCAAGCGGAACCGTGTATTGTTCATCGCGGATGAAATACAGACCGGTATTGCCCGCACGGGTAAAATGCTGGCCTGCGACCATGAACGGGTTAGGCCCGACATCCTGATTTTAGGCAAGGCCCTATCAGGTGGCGTACTGCCCGTTTCGGCTGTACTTGCCGATGATGAAATCATGCTTACCATTAAACCCGGCGAGCATGGCTCGACCTATGGTGGCAACCCGCTTGCCTGCAAAGTGGCCATGGCTGCCATGCAGGTAGTACTCGACGAAAACCTCGCCGAAAAGGCAGAACACCTGGGAAACCTCCTGAGAAACGAACTCAATGGGATACAATCCCCTTATATCAGTGCAGTCAGGGGAAAAGGGCTACTCAACGCGGTGGTAATCCGGGAAGAAGGCGCTGTGAACGCATGGAACCTCTGCCTTACGCTGAAGGAGCATGGACTGCTCGCCAAACCGACACATGGAGACATCATCCGCTTTGCTCCTCCTTTGGTGATCACCGAGGAGCAACTCCTCGAATGCGCAGCAATCATCCGCCGCAGCATCGAGAGCCTGCAACCTAAGTGAACAGTTCGTTCGGGTCGTTACGGCGAAGTATCGCTGCAACAATCAGCGCGTAAATCGCCCCCGAAAACACCCCGTAAATCAGGGAGAAAGTGAACATACCGAACGGAGATTTCATCATCCGGAAGACGGACATATTGGCCTCGATTTGTTCATCAGACAATCCTGATTCCTCCAACTTCTCAATCTGCTGTTCTTCTACGTATTCCATGAAATCGGGATCGATCACCTCCGCATAAAGCACTGCATAGGCTGAATTGATCAACGTTCCCAATACAATGACAACCAGTCCGGTTTTGAACGCTTTGGAGAATGAAATAAAACCGCCGGAATTGGATTTCCGTTCCTCGTAAACGGCCAACACAATACACACAATCGGGA
>JBJTJB010000499.1:0-3138 GCA_046095245.1 Bacteroidota bacterium
GTGTAGTTGCCTCCGAACGGCGTAATCAACACGCTGGTATAGTTGGCAGGCGAGATGCTCCCGGTAAGTGCTGTCGGGGAAGCCGGCTCCGTTGTATTGGCGATGATACGCATTGTGATTGCACCCTGGTGCGTTCCGGCATTGACCGCTGCAAACGCTGCACTGACCGTGGCGTAGAGCGTTGGGCCCGTGGTTCCCGCGGTAGCGGTAACTTGGACGTTCTGAGCCTGCGCTACCTGAGAGGCGAGTGAGCCAAGCACCAGGAGCAGGAAGGACAACAGCCGACCAAAGATTCCCTTAGACGGCGTGCGCATGAAATTGTACACGTTGTTCATATTAGTTGGTTTTGATTTATCTCTAGCGGAATACGGAATCAAAAGACCTTGTCGCTCCGAGGGAACGAGGAATGAAAAGAGGGTCAGATAAACAGAGCGTAAGAATGCTTTCATCAGCGTGTGATTTAATCGTGATTTAATGGCAATTTAGGGGTAATATGAAGGAAAGGGGTATAATCCACCCACTTTTGGAGTCGGCAAATTACAACGCGGGATCGGTTCGCTGCAAGTTTTTTACGGATTATTTTGTGCACATCACCCAAAAATTTGTGTTTAGGAAGCGTCTGGTGGTGAATTTCAGCACCTTATACCGCCAAATGGGGCCCAAGGGTTGCCTAAAAAACTGGGGGTAAACACTTAATTTTGAAGAAGCCGGTGCGACACATGCATGCGGATGCGTACCGGGCTCCAATCCACCACCGGCATCAAAATAGACTCCATGGCACCGCTTCCCCGCCCGATGCACTACTTTAGTCTCCTCATCCGCTCTTGACCATGCCCGAAGCCCAAAAGGAAACCAATCAGGACACGAAAAAGGTCGTTGTCATCATCGTCATCTCCATTTTATTAGGCGTAAACGGCTTGTTGCTGTGGCAGTTTTTCGACAAGAAAACACATCTGCAACAGGTGAGCCGCGAACTCGACACCACCATGGCCGAGAAGGAATCGTTGAGTGCCGAATTGCAGCGCGTGAAGAACGATTATGAGAAACTGAACCAGGAGAATGCTAGCCTCCAAACACAACTTTCGGCCCGTGACGAGGAGATCCGTTTGAAGATCATCCAGATCCAGAAACTGATTCAGGCCGGCGATGCAGCGCAATTGAAAAAGGCGCGCGAAGAGCTGCTTTCCCTCCGCACGCTCAACGCCGAATATGTAGCGCAGGTCGACTCGCTGCGCAGTGTGAACGCAGCCCTGTCAACCGAAAACCTCAGCCTGAACGAGAACCTGAATACGGCCACCAGCAAGGTGAATGCCCTGTCGCAGGAAAACACGGTGCTCTCCAATAAGGTAGCCATCGCCTCAGTATTCAAAACGAGCAACCTGAAGGTGATCGGGGTAAAGTACAAGGGCAGCGGAAAAGAAAGCGAAGTGAACCGTGCCAAGGCCACCGAGCGGGTCAAAACCTGTTTTACCATCCTCGAAAACCTGGTGGTGGACAAAGGTCCACGCGATATTTATATGCGTGTGCTCGGGCCCGATGGTGCCGTCCTCTCCACCTCGAGTGAGACCTTCCCGTTCAAAGGGCAGCCCACGCTGTTCACCCTGCGCGAAACGATCATGTACGAAAACCGCGATACAGACTTGTGTATGTATTATGAGCGCGGCAAGGAGTATCCCGCCGGTCGCTACCAGATTGAACTATACTGCGAAGGCAGTATGATTGGTTCCACCATCCTCACCTTGAAGTGAGTTTCCCTTTTAAAAATACGCCCTGACCTGGGCTCCCCCGGTGTGGATGATGCGTCCGCCGGCCGGCCGGCGACCATCGTAATTGATGCTGAGCTGCAGGCTGGTTCCCAGGTTGCGCTGAATGTTGAGGCCCCAGGTGAGGTTGGTCCCGGCCTGTAAGCCCTCCAGCATTTCATAGGCCAATGGGGTGTTTTCAGCTCCGTCGAAGGCAATGTTCACCAGGTTGAACCGCGCGCTGTACAAACCCTTCCGTACCGAGTTGTAGCGGGCTTCGCATCCGATGTCCTGCAGCAGGGCTTCCTCCCCCATGCCCTCGGCCTGCCGGTTCTGTTTCTGCTTCACCTTATATAAGAGTGTAATGCGGTAGGTGCTTCCCGGTTGCAGGTTAAAGCGGGTGTCGCTCTCCCGTATGATGAGATCGAAATCGCGGTTGCTGAAGTTCTCGGCAGCACTCAGGCGCTCGGATTGCTCGAGGCGCTGCTGCCAGTTGAACCAGCGGACCAGGTTCCAGCGAAGTGTCCCGCTTAGCGCATCGGTGCTTCGCAGCTCACTGCCACTGGCCAGCAACTGGCGCACATCCTGCTGCTGCCAGCTGAGGTCGGCCGCCAGCACAGCCCCATTGCGGTCGAAAAACAGGGTGTGCCGGGCATTGCTCTGGCCGGTGATCAGGGCCGAATCGGGACGCCCGCCGTACAGCGGGTTCCAGTCCGACCAGGTGCCCGAAGCACTAAAGCGGTTGTCGTAGCGCAGGGTCGACAATACACTGAAGCGGCTCCACCAGGGCTTCCTGTTTCCCAAACCCGCCATCAGGGCCGGATTGAAATTGACCACCCCGTTAAGCTGGTTGAAGAACACCTTTATATATTCATCGCTCGATGCGCTGATGCGGATGTAATTGGCCTGGTCGGTGAACAGGGCCACTTCAAACTCGTTGGGTTGAGGCACTCCATCCCCGTTGTAATCGTTCCAAGTGTAATTGCCGGTTCCGGCCGCTACCTGTACATATGAATAGAGCCGCCGGGGTTCGCGACCGGTGCCGCCTTCGTAAAAACCGTTTACCGAAAACACCCCGCGCTTCGACTGCCAGCTGTAGTCGAGGCGGCCGGCAGCGCTTTCCTCCGGACCCACCGGACTGATCAGTGAATCGATCACCCGCAGGTTCCGGTAATTGCCCGTAAAGCCGATCCGCTGCCGGGGGCCGGTGGTCCAGGTGAGTCCCGCCGACGCCATTTCGGCCACCGTGGCCAGGGCGAAGTCGCCCCCCTTGCGCCCATCGTCCTCGCGCCGGGTCAGGGTGGCTTTTGCATTCCAGCGGACCGAATCGGGTCGCTGCACAAAGGCATCATAAATCCGGAAACTGAAGGCCGAAGCCTGCAGGGTATCGCCATCC
>JBJTJB010000500.1:0-2150 GCA_046095245.1 Bacteroidota bacterium
GAATCAGGTACATTTCAGAAGGCGTATTTCCAGATATCGGCTTCGCTTTTCGGTAATCGGTTCCGGGAATCCAAATCCTTGATGCAGGAGTGGAGACAGCGTCCACTTCAAAATACACTGGAGGATTTTTCACTTCGTATAATGGAAATTCGCTTGCACTGGACTAGGGCTGAGAGCGATTTTCTCAGTTCTCGCATAGAGGCCTTGCGTAAATACACAGAACGACATCGACATGAGCCGGGCTTTCGGGAATCGTATTGGTTGTTCGTCCGCTTGTTGTCCTGTCTATCGCGCTGCTGGTTCGACTTCTCACAGGTGTTGGAAAGGCACAGGCAGGATCTTCAAGACCTCAGGGATATGCAGATTCAGGAAGGAGTTGATTTGGTTTTCGCCTACGAACCTTGCTGGATTTTCTTCGAGCAAAAACGGTTCGAAGCGCCCTTTGAGACCAGACCGTATTGACCAGCCTACTCGAAGCCCTATGGCTTTGTTTATTCATTACCTTTATGGCTAAATACTTCACTTCCTCTGCTATGCGCAACGATATATTTATCCGGTTAGGAATGTTCCTCTTGGTATTCCTGCAGGGCTTTTTATCCTTTGGCAAAACGGAAAAGCCCAACGGATTCAGGGTGCTGTCCTCGGCTCCGGACGGCAAAACCGTGCTTGAGTTTTCCATGCGTTCGTATATGCTCGTGGCTGCTCCCGGACTGAAGGAGTTATCATTGCTCAAGGCCGAAGGTGGTGCAGCCTTATTGGAGGCCGGAGCTCCCGATTTATTGCAGTTTTCTGCATCCCTGGTCATCCCCGATCTCGGTACCATGCAGTTTCGGATCCTTGAGGTTGAAACGGCAGTCATTCAGGATATACGTCTTGCGCCGTCCAAGGGCAATCTTCTCCGTACGATCAATCCTGCCGACTTACCCTACCAATTTGGCTCGATTTATTCCAGCGACACCTGGTTTCCAACCAATCAGGTGGAACTCCAATCACCATACATTTTTCGGGATCTCCGCGGACAATCCATTTCGGTCAGGCCTTTCCGATACAATCCGGTTCGTCAAGAGCTGGAGGTGACAAAACGCATCGTCGTGGAGGTGTATCCGGAAGATTCAGCGCTTCCCGGTATCAATGAAATCAATCGGGCCACAGCTGAGCCCGTTTTAACATCCGACTTCCTGTCGGTTTACGAGCGTCGTTTCATCAACCTGCCATGGCTTCAGTATCAGCCATCACCCGAAAACAGCAGGATGCTGGTGATTTGTCACGACTCATGGGTACCACTGATGCAGCCTTTCGTGAACTGGAAACGCCAGCGCGGAATGGAAGTGGAATTGGTAGATGTGACAAGCGTAGGAAGCACTGCTTCCGGTATCAGTCAGTTTATTGCATCACGTTACCAATCCGACAGTATCTCTTTTGTTTTGCTTGTCGGAGACGCGGCTTATTGCCCAACACCCACACCCAACGGGAGCGCGGCCGATCCTACCTATGGTTTTGTCGTGGGCTCAGATGCCTATGCTGAGGTCTTTATCGGACGTTTCTCAGCAGAAAGTGATGCGGATGTGATCACGCAGGTTCAACGCAGCATAGCCTACGAACGTGACGCTATACCCACCGACGCTTCATTCGGAAGGGGTGTGGTCATCGGGAGTGATCAGGGGCCAGGCGATGACAATGAGATGGACTGGGAGCATGCCGTAAATATGAGATCCGATCTTCTGGCATTCACGTATACGGATGTGGCGGAGTTGTATGATGGCACCCATCCATCTACCACGGATGCTCCGGGTGATCCGGGTCCTGCGGATCTATTCAATCTTTTCCAACAGGGAATCGGGGTGATGACTTACACAGGCCACGGCAGTACCACCTCCTGTTCTACAACCGCTTGGTCCAATCGCGCTGTACAAAACATGACCACTACACGCCGCTTACCGTTCATCTGGTCGGTAGCTTGTGTCAACGGGGATTTTGCCTCACCCGGTTCAGGGCCCTGCTTTGCCGAAACTTTTTTGCGAGCTCAGGTGAATGGACAGCCGACAGGTGCAGTTGCCACCTTGATGTCGTCCATCAACCAAAGCTGGAACCCGCCCATGGATGGACAGGATGAAATGGTGGATCTGTTGGTGCAGGCCGTTCCCGGACAT
>JBJTJB010000501.1:0-6045 GCA_046095245.1 Bacteroidota bacterium
GGGCGGCCCGCCCAATGGATGCACTTCGGTGTATCCGGCTCCGATGGGTAGGCTGATTCAGGTGGCGTGTGAACGCCATCGCAGATAAATGACGGGCGCCGCTTCGGCGGATACAGAACCCGCCTTACAGGTCTGTTTCATTCTTTAGTGCCATGGACGCCCCGCTTCGGGGCGTCCGCCATTTAAGGGCCGGCTATCCGCAGCCGGATTCCCTACATTTGCTCTGATGAACCTCCGCAAGTTTTTTATTGCAGTCAGCAACCGGCACGATGTACTCTACCGGGTGGTTTTGATTTCTGCCTCTGTACTGCTGATTGCATTTATCCTCCCCCGGCAATTGCGGTTCAGATACAATTTCCGCATCGGTCAGCCCTGGGCGTATGCCGACCTCAATGCGCCCTTCAGTTATCCGGTCTATAAGTCGCAGGCCAGACTCGAATCGGAGCGTGCGGCCATTCGAAGCCAGCATCCGGTGGTTTACCGTAGGGATAACCTGACCGAAAATACGGTCATGCGGCGCATCGATGAGCAATTCGCGCAATGGCCGTCAGCTAGCCGAAACGCCCTTCGGAAAACAGTTGAACAAGTATACAACCGAGGAGTGCTGGCTGGTCCAGCAAGTGCCTTGGGTGCACAACAACCCATCCGCATCCTCCAGGCTGATGGCTTACAAGCGAGTCTAGCGGGCTATCACCTCCAGGGTGATGCCTTGATTCTCTTTGTGGAAGGGCAGTTGCAAGCTGGTTTCAGCGGTGGACGCGACAGCATTTTATCGATGCTGATGCCCCTGTTGCAACCCGATTTGCAGCCTCAACCCGATCTCACGGATAAATTATTACAGGAGCAACTTGCCCTGCTGAGTCCGGTGGTGGGTGAAGTGGCAGAGGGCAGCCTTATTGTGCGCAGCGGACAGGTGGTAGATCAGGAAGTGTTCGATCGGCTTGAGTCCTTGCGGAAGATTTACCGCGGCAATGAAACCGTGGACCGTTACAGGCCTGCACTCTACACGGGCTATCTGGTGATTGTCATATCAGCCTTGTCCTTACTGCTCACTTTCTTATGGTTGCTGCGCCGTGACATTTTACTCGATAGCCGTAAACTGACCCTGCTGATCCTGCTTGTGGTGGGTGCTTGCGTGGTGTATAGTCTGGCCCAGGGAAGCAGCAAGGTCAATATGATGATGTTGCCCTTGTGCATTCTGCCCCTGGTGACCCGCGCCTTTTTTGATACGCGAACTGCCTTGTTTACCCATGTGCTCACCATGCTGATCCTGGGTGCTATCGCCTCCGGAGGATATGAGTTCGTGTTCATGCAGGTCACGGCCGGAATGGTGGCTATTTTCAGTATTGTAAACATGAACCGCCGTTCCCAGCTGTTTTTGGCGGCCGGGCTCATCCTGATGGCCTACCTGTTCTCGTTTTTCGGACTGACCCTGATCAATGAAGGTCGACTGGATGCGTTTCACCTGCCAGTCTTACTCTGGTTGCTGGTCAATGCACTCCTGACCCTGCTGGCGTATCCGCTGATCTTTTTCATTGAAAAGTCCTTTGGTGTCACCTCCGATTTCACGCTGATGGAGCTAACCGATTTCAACTCGGAACTCCTCCGCGAAATGAGCCTCAAGGCACCCGGTACCTTTCAGCACTCCCTGCAGGTAGCCAACCTGGCCGAGGCAGCCATCTTCCGGATTGGTGGTAACTCCCTCCTGGTTAGGGCCGGAGCCCTGTATCACGACATCGGCAAGACCGAATTGCCCATGTACTTCATCGAAAATCAAAGCACCCTGGTCAATCCCCACGATGAGCTGTCATTTGATGAGAGCGCTTCGATTATTACCAGTCATGTGATTCGCGGAATCGAAAAAGCCCGCCGGCACAAGCTCCCGGACGTGATCATCGATTTCATCCGTACCCATCACGGAACCATGCGTGTGCAGTATTTCTACAATTCCTTCATCAAGAGTTTTCCGGACCAGGTTCCCAACGAAGATGCTTTCCGCTACCCCGGCCCCAAGCCTTTCTCGAAAGAGACCGCTGTACTGATGATGGCTGATTCCGTGGAGGCTACCGCCCGCAGCCTGGCACAGCACGACGCCACTTCGCTCGACGAGGTGGTAGAACGCACCATCCGGCACCAGGTAGAAGCCGGTCAGTTCGAAAACTGCGATATCACCTTCCGCGATCTGACGGTCATCAAGAAGATTTTAAAGAAAATGCTGGCCAGCATTTACCACGTACGCATAGCGTATCCCGGATAGGAAGGATTCTTGGGTTGTGGCTAGCCGCTTTCATCAAGCCGCTTTGATTTTGATTTTCATGAAATCACGCGTTCTGCTTCCTTCGCAGGCTTTACCTTTGTGAAATAGACATGGCCGATATCATCCGACTGCTTTCCGACACAGTAGCAAACCAGATTGCTGCCGGTGAAGTCATTCAGCGCCCGGCATCTGCGGTGAAGGAACTGATGGAGAATGCAGTCGATGCAGGAGCCCGTCGCATTCACCTGGTGTTGAAAGATGCAGGTAAAACCCTGATCCAGATTGTGGACGACGGTTGTGGCATGAGTGAAACGGATGCCCGTTTATGCTTCGAGCGCCACGCCACCTCCAAGCTGCGGGCGATTGACGATCTGTTCGCCCTGCGTACCATGGGATTCAGGGGGGAAGCATTGGCATCCGTTGCTTCGGTCGCCCAGGTTGAACTTCGGACCCGGCCCCGTGGTGATGAGGTCGGTTTTCGTGTCTTGATCGAAGGAGGGCAGCACCGGGCCCAGGATCAGATCGCCACTGCCGAAGGCACCTCGATTTCCGTTCGGAACCTGTTTTATAACGTGCCGGCACGCCGAAATTTCCTGAAGTCCGATCCGGTCGAATTCAGGCATGTGCAGGAGGAGTTCATCCGTGTTGCCCTCGCACATCCTGAAATCCATTTCGAATTTCATCACAACGACAATCAGGTGTTCGATCTGCGCCCGGGGAATCTGCGCCAGCGAATTGCAGGAGTTTTTGGTAAGCCGTACAACGAGCGCCTGGTGCCGGTTGAAGAAGAAACCAGCATTGTGCGTGTGGAAGGGTATGTCGGTAAACCCGAGTTTGCGAAAAAGAGCAGGGGAGAGCAGTACTTTTATGTGAATGGCAGGTTCATCAAGGATCCCTATCTGCATCATGCTGTGAATGCTGCATTCGATTCCCTGCTTCCCGGTGATGCATACCCCAGCTACTGGCTAAGGCTTCAAGTCGATCCTGCCTCGATTGATGTGAATATCCATCCGACCAAGACAGAAATAAAGTTCAGTTACGACAAGGATATTTACGCGATTCTGCGCTCGGCTGTAAAACGGGCGATCGGTCGTTTCAGTGTAGCGCCAAGTCTCGACTTTGAACAGGAACCATCCTTTGAAGTTCCATTGGCCAAGCTTGATCAAATTCCCCGTCAGCCGGAAATCCGTATCAATCCCAATTACAATCCGTTCCGGACCGGTGATGAGCCAAGGCGCTTCGATACCGGATCGGTCCGTTCCGTTCCCGACAGGGCTGAAACAAGGCAGTGGTTGCAAATGCACCGTGAGGAAGCTACTGCAGGACGCACCGAATCCTTGATCATTCCATCTGCTGAGACACCTGAGCAAAGGCTGTTACGCATTTTTGAGGACCTGGACGATTTCCGGTTTGTGCATGTCGGTCAGGGTATCGCTGCAGCATCGCATCCGGAAGGTCTTGTGCTGATACACCTCACCGGTGCCAGCGAGCGCGTCCTCTATGAGGCCAATTTGCGCCACCTCAGTTCCAAGCCGGCCGTAAGCCAGCAACAACTCTTTCCCGTACAGGTGCAATTCAATCCCAACGATTACCTGGTGGTGTGTGAACTCCTGCCCGAGCTGCAGAAGCTCGGTTTCGACTTAACTGAGTTCGGTGGACATACCCTGGTGGTGCAGGGGCGCCCGGCTGAATTGGATGCCGGTGATGAATCGTCCGTATTGCATGAATTGACAGAGCGGTTCAGGCAGCAGACACGCGAGAGCGCCACGCTTCCCGTTCATGAACGCCTCGCACGCAGTTTTGCAAAAACACGGGTACAGCGGCAACGCACGCCATTCGCTTCGCGTGAGATCAGGCAGCTGGCCATCGATCTGCTGCATTGCGAAGAACCATTTGCTGGTCTTTCGGGTGAAGTACTTTTGCGCTCGTTCGATTCCGCCCAGTTGCAGCATCTTATTCAGCCCAACCGTAACCAGCACGTATGAGTTCAGATTATCATCGTCCGGGGCAGTGGCAGATCTTGCCGCTTGTGGTCAAGAACCTGCTCATCGTAAACGGTATCCTCTATTTTGCCACAGTGGTTTTGGGCGAAAAGCTCGACATCGACCTGACGCGTATACTGGGATTGTACCTGCCGGGTAGTGAGTACTTCCGTCCCCACCAGTTCGTGACCCACCTGTTTATGCATGGGTCGCTGATGCACTTGTTCTCGAACATGTTTGCGCTCTGGATGTTCGGAAACGTACTGGAGAACCACTGGGGTCCGCGACGCTTTATGATATTCTACCTGTTGACAGGTTTGGGTGCAGCGCTTATCCATACCCTGATCGGCTTGTATGAAATCGATCAGGTTCGGGTGGTGATCGACGCATTTTCGGTGCAGCCGGATCCCGACCAACTTACCCGAATCCTCGGCGATTACCACATCAATATCACACCGAAGCTACAGGAGTTCATCTCCGAGTGGAGAGCGCAGCCCGGGAATGTGGCCTACCTTCAGGAGGCTCAATCCATCGGGCAAGAAATCATTAACTATCGACTCAATATTCCGACAGTAGGTGCCTCGGGTGCTGTATTCGGTGTCTTGCTTGCCTTCGGCATGATGTTCCCAAACACGATCATCTACCTGTACTTCGCCATTCCCATGAAGGCGAAGTGGTTTGTACTCTTGTATGGGTTGTTTGAACTGTACAGTGGAATACAGGCCAATCCGCAGGACAATGTAGCACACTTCGCCCACCTGGGTGGAATGCTGTTCGCGTTCATCCTCATCCGATTGTGGAACAGGGATCGCCATCAGTACGGAGGAGGATTTTAAGATGCGAAACCTGATCCGCGATATCCGTACATCCTTTGGTGCATCAACAGCCTTGTTCCAGTTGATGGCCATCAATGTGGTGGTATTCCTGATTCTCACACTGTTGCGCACCCTGCTTTTTTTGAGCAGTACGGGACTTCCCTGGATCGATAATGCCATCCGTTGGTTGTCTCTGCCAGCGTCTCCGGATGCCTTACTTCGGCAACCCTGGTCCTTGGTTTCATACATGTTTTTGCACCGTGATTTCCTTCACCTGCTCTTCAATCTGCTTTTGTTGTTCTGGATGGGTAAGTTGTATACCGAGTACCTGGGCAACCGGCGTTTGTGGGGCACCTACCTCCTCGGCGGACTATGCGGCGGTGTGTTTTATTTTCTGGCATTCAATCTCCTGCCGGCATTCGGAAACGACATCGGTCAATTGTATCTGCTCGGCGCATCGGCCTCTGTCATCGCTGTCATGGTAGCCATCGCAACGCTTTTACCCGACTACACGGTTCATTTGCTTTTGATTGGACCGGTCAGGCTCAAATTCGTGGCCCTCACAGCAGTTCTGTTGTATTTTATTTCAATCCCGCTCGGTAACTCCGGCGGACACATCGCTCATTTGGGTGGAGCCTTTGCAGGATGGATCAGCGTGATCCAGTTGCGCAGGGGAAGGGATCTTACGTCCTTTATGCGAACCCTGGAGACGCTCGGGGCCGGTCGCCGTAAACTCAAGGTGGTTAGCCGCAGCAATAACAGCAGCGATGAGCGCTACAGACAGGAGTCGATCGCTTCCCAGGAACTGGTCGATCGAATTCTTGACAAGATCAACAAAACCGGTTTTGACAGCCTTACCAAGGCGGAAAAGGAGACCGTTCATGAGACTGGCGGGCGTATTCGCATTGACCCTGGCAGGCGTCGCGGCGGCGGCCGAACCGCCAGCAAAGGTCTGGCGCGTCGGCATGAGCCAGTGCAACCTGGGCGAACC
>JBJTJB010000502.1:0-1191 GCA_046095245.1 Bacteroidota bacterium
GATTCCTGATCATTCCTGCCCTAGTTGTACTCTCTGGCTTGCCCATGAAAAAAGCGATTGGCACATCGTTACTCATCATCGCAGCGAAATCGTTGATTGGTTTTACGGGCGATTTGGGTAAGTATCCGCTCGATTGGAATCTCCTATTACCGGTTACGGGTATTGCCATTGTAGGGATTTTTGCCGGAGGGATGTTGAGTAGAAAAATAGACGGTGCGAGCCTGAAGAAAGGCTTTGGTTGGTTTGTATTGGTTACTGGCGCTTACATCCTGATAAAAGAACTATCTGCATCTGCAGCTTAGGCACAAACGATTTTTAAATGAATATAAAACACAACAATCAGCATATGAAAATCGAACAAATCTACACGGGCTGTCTGGCTCAGGGAGCCTATTACATCACTTCGGAAAAGGAAGCCGTTGTAATCGATCCTTTGCGTGAAATACAACCCTACCTCGATCGGGCACAGAAGGATGGCGTAACCATCAAATACGTACTTGAAACCCATTTTCACGCTGATTTCGTTTCCGGTCATGTGGATCTTGCAGCAGCAACGGGGGCAAAAATCATTTATGGTCCGATGGCTGCGCCTGGATTTGACGCTCATATCGCTGTAGACGGCGAAGAACTTCGTGTCGGTAATATCCGTTTTCGTGTGTTGCATACACCAGGCCATACCATGGAGTCGACCTGCTACCTGTTGTTTGATGAACAGGGGAAAGAACATGCCGTATTCACGGGCGACACACTGTTTATCGGAGATGTTGGCAGACCCGATCTTGCACAAAAAGGAAACATCACGCAGGATGATTTGGCCGGGTTTCTGTTTGATTCACTCCGAACCAAGATCATGACCCTTCCGGAACACATTATCGTCTATCCCGCTCATGGCGCCGGTTCGGCCTGCGGAAAGAACATGAGCAAGGAGACATTCGATACGTTAAAGCATCAAAAAGAGGTCAACTACGCGTTAAGGGCAAATATGAGCAAGGAGGAATTCGTTCGGGAAGTTACCGATGGTTTAATGCCCCCCCCGGCCTACTTCCCACAGAACGTGATGATGAATAAGCAAGGATACGATAGCATCACCGAAGTGGTGGGACGGGGTACCCGGCCGCTGAATCCGTAAGCATTTGAAGCGGCAGCGAACGAAACCGGTGCGTTAATCCTTGATACACGCGATCCACAGAC
>JBJTJB010000503.1:0-1790 GCA_046095245.1 Bacteroidota bacterium
GCCCTACCGCTTCGCCGGCAACAATGAACGGGGTATCGACTGCTCAGGCTTTGTCAACATCCTTTGCAGCAGGGTGTACGGCGTGAATCCCGGCGCCCGCAGCTCGACCGAGATGTACGAGCGCGTAGATCACATAGACCGTGACGACCTGCGGGAGGGTGATCTGCTGTTTTTCAGAATACACCGAAGACGCATTTCACACGTGGGCCTGTACCTGGGCAACAACCGATTTGTACATGCCAGCACATCCCGCGGAGTCATTATCAGCAGCCTCGACGAACCATACTACAAACGGTATTTTGCCGGTGCCGGACGTATTGCCAACTCCACCGGCAGTTCAACCGGAGGGAATTGATCCAACCCATGCACAACGCACGCACCTTGTTGCTCGACAGCCGTCAGATTCAACAGCGAATCGACCGCTTGGCCTATCAGGTATATGAAGACAACTACGATGCAGCGGAGTTGTTCATCGCCGGCATTGCCAACAGCGGCTTTGTGGTGGCACAAAGGCTGGAGTCTGCCATAAACCGCATCTGTCCCATCAAGACGCACTTGCTGCGGCTCACCGTCGACAAGGATGAACCGACCCGTTGCACCATCGATCCACAGATTTCGAAGGATGTGCTGCGCAACAAAGTCGTAATTGTGGTGGATGATGTGTTGAATTCGGGCAAGACCCTCAGGTACAGCCTGCGTCCGTTGCTTGATGCGGACATGCGGAAGATCAGAACCGCACTGCTGGTCGATCGCGATCACAAGCGCTATCCGGTGGAGGCCGATTTTGTGGGTATGACCCTGAGCACGACCCTGCAGGAGCACATCCGGGTGGAATTCGGTGCCGGACAGGAAGCCGTTTATCTCGAATAGCGGTTAATGAAATGTTAATGCCTGAGCGGATGATCCGTTTCAGCTTTATTTTGCGTGACCGAAATATAACCCCAGACCGTATGCCCACCGGAGCAACAATCCGCAGCCGCACCTTTTTCACCTTCCTCCTGCTCACAGGCCTGTGTGTTCTGCGTGGGATTGTGGGAATGGCCCAAACGCCCTTCCTGGCGGGAACGGCCAGCAAAAACAGCGTGGCCCAGGGTGAGCAATTCACGGTGACCTACACCTTGAATGGAAACGGCCGCTCGTTTCAGGGTCCGGATTTGAGTGAATTCAATTTACTGGGAGGCCCCAGCCAAAGCAATAACGTTCAAATCGTGAACGGGAGTTTTTCGCAGTCCATCAGCTACACCTATTACCTGAGCGGGAAAAACCCCGGCAGCTACAAAATCGGACCGGCCAGCATCGATGCCGAAGGTAAACGCGTCGCGTCCAATGTCATTCAAATGACCGTCACCAAAGGAACTGCTCCGGCACAATCCAGAAACGACGGCGGTGGCGAGTCGGTCATCAATTCGAAAAACCTGTTTGTGAGGGCCATACCCGCACGTACCACCTGCATGAAAGGCGAAGGCATTCCGGTAACCTTCCGTTTGTACAGCGCCCTCAGTGTAGTGGACTTCGCGATTCCGAAAATGCCGGGCTTCGATGGATTCTGGAATCAGGAAATCAGTCTGCCCCAAACGCTCGACCGCTCCACCGAGGTGATTGACGGTGTCCGCTTTACCGTGTGGGACATCAAGAAACTGGTCCTCTTTCCGCAGCAGAGCGGAAACTTAACCATCGATCCGATGGAAATCGAATGCCTGGTAAGGGTGAAAGTAAACAACTCACGATTCCGAGATCCCTTCGGCATGTTCGACGATCCCTTTTTCGGCAATGTGCGCGATGTGAAACAT
>JBJTJB010000504.1:0-6819 GCA_046095245.1 Bacteroidota bacterium
GTATTGTGCAGGTATTCGGTCGCGAAGCAGAAGAATACACGCGGTTCAAAACGATCAATGACCTGCACCGAAAAGCAAACAACCGATCGGTGTGGTATTACTCCATTTTTTTTCCGGTTGTAGAAATCCTTTCAGCCGTCAGTATCGGGTTGATTGTATGGTGGGGTGCGGGAAACATCATCCGCGGAGAAGTGAGTTTCGGCAGCGTGGTAGCATTCATCATGTATGTAAACATGCTTTTCCGACCGATGCGCGAACTCGCCGATAAATTCAACACCCTGCAGATGGGGATGGTGAGTACGGAACGGATTTTCACCTTGCTCGACAGCGACGAGGACAACATAGTTGAAGGGAATCATGTGACCGAGCGGGTCAAAGGAGAAATCACGTTCAAGGATGTTTGGTTCCGCTATGACCGGGATACCCATAGTGCAGCAGGTGGTGATGAACGCTGGGTTCTTCAGGGCTTGAGTTTCACCGTTAAGCCGGGTGAAACCGTGGCAATCGTTGGACCGACAGGGGCAGGCAAAACGAGTATTGTGGGGGTTCTAAACCGATTTTACGAGCCCGAAAAAGGCAGTATTACCCTAGATGGCGTAAACGTCCTTGAGTATAGCCTTGACGGTTTGAGGAGCCAGGTTGGTCTTGTTATGCAGGATGTATTCCTCTTTTCGGACTCGATCCGGAACAACATCAGCTTGGGGCATCCTGAGGTAACGGACGATCGCATTCGCTCAGCCGCAGAGGCACTCGGAGCCGCAGATTTCATCCAAAGCCTCCCGGGAGGTTTTGATTTCAACGTTCAGGAGCGTGGAAGCTCTTTATCTACCGGCCAGCGCCAGATCATCTCATTTGTGAGAGCATACGCTTACGACCCACCTGTCCTCATTTTGGATGAGGCCACATCCAGCGTTGATCCGGAAACCGAGGAACTCATCACACGCGCCACACTTGCATTGACCCGTAAACGTACTGCATTGGTTATAGCTCACAGGCTAGCAACCATCCAGAATGCCGATCGGATCATCGTTCTGGATAAGGGGCGAATCGTGGAGTCCGGCACCCACTCGGAATTGCTTGCCCGGGGTGGAATGTACAGCAACCTCTACCGAATCCAGTTCGAAAAGAGAGGGCATCAGCTTGCCTGACAAGCGATACTTTGCAGCCTTCGTATCTTTGCGTAAATGAATAACTCCCGGGGACGTGTATTGATGGCCATGAGTGGCGGAATTGACAGTTCCGTGGCTGCAATTCTGCTGCACGAGCAAGGGTATGAAGTGGTAGGCATTACGATGAAAACCTGGGATTATGTCAGCTCCGGTAGCCAGGGAAAGGAAACCGGCTGTTGCAGCCTTGACTCAATCAACGATGCCCGCTCCATCGCCGTGCGTTTTGGATTCCCCCATTACATCCTGGATATCAGAGAAGAGTTTGGAGAATCCGTGATCGGCAATTTTGTGGACGAATACCTGTCGGGCAGGACACCCAATCCATGTGTCATGTGCAATACGCACATCAAATGGGAAGCCTTACTGAAGCGGGCCGACATGTTGAAGTGCGACTTCATTGCTACCGGCCATTATGCCAAGGTCAGGGAGGAAAACGGCCGTTATGTGATTTCCAAAGGGCTTGACCATACCAAAGACCAATCATACGTCCTGTGGGGTGTAAGCCAGGATTGCCTTTCGCGCACTCTGTTTCCGATTGGAGGTTTCGAAAAATCGACCATCCGACAAATGGCCCGCGACATGGGTCTGCACGAATTGGCTGAAAAAAGTGAGAGCTACGAAATCTGCTTCATCCCCGACAACGACTACAGGGCTTTCCTGAAACACCGGATGCCCGACCTGGAGAAACAATTGGACGGAGGCCTTTTCATCGACAGCTCCGGAAAGAAACTGGGCGAACACCGCGGGTACCCCTTTTATACCATCGGGCAGCGCAAAGGACTTGAAGTCGCTGTTGGTTCGGCATTGTATGTAACCCGCATCATACCCGAAACCAATACGGTCGTTCTCGGTCCCATTGAAGAATTGGAGCAGCAGGAAATGCAGGTTCGCAACATCAATCTCATCAAATACGATAAACTCAGCGAACCGATCGATGCCATAACGAAAATACGGTACAAAGATCCCGGCGCCTGGAGCAGCCTCGAACAATCGGGGGATCGAATGCTGGTTCGGTTCCATGCCTCTGTTAAGGCCATTGCTCCGGGACAGAGCGCCGTCTTTTACGATGGAGACGATGTGATTGGCGGAGGCTTCATTGACCGGGCACTTTAATTTCACTGTTCAGTTCTGATTACCTTTATCACATGATCAAACGTCTATATGTGCTCTTGCTGGTTCTTTCAGCCTTCGGTATCAGCTCCTGTAGCGATTCCGATTAACCTTCGGGCGAAATCGCAATTGCGGGTCTGGACTACTTTCCGACGGACTCGGGCCTGACGCGCATTTACCAGGTTGACTCAGCCTATTGGGACGACTTCACCGGCAGCTCGGGCATAATCAGCTACCAGATCCGAGAGGTTCAGGCTGGCACCTTCACAGACCTTCAGGGCCGACCTGCAATACGCATCGAGCGGTTCCGGTCAGACAGCCTGGGCAATTGGATCATCGATCGCGTTTGGTCTGCGGTCCGGACCAATCAGCGCGCAGAGGTTACAGAAGAAAACAACCGCATCATCAAGCTCGTTTTTCCTCCGGAGCTTGAGTCGTCCTGGAATGGGAATGCCTACAACACACTTGCAGAGGAAACCTATCGCTACATCCGATTCGGCGCCGACACGGCAGCCGGCCAGACTTTTCCGGAAACCGCTACCGTTTTGCAGGGAGATGAACAAGGGAATCTGATCGAACTGCGCTATGGATCCGAAAAATACGCCAGAAACACCGGACGTATTTATAAAAAACGGGTTGACCTGGAATTCACTTTGCCTTTGCCAAATAGGGACACTGTTGCCGGGTTTATCTATACCGAAAAACTTCTATCTGTTCAACGATGAAAGGATTATGCATGCTTGTCGTCGCAGTACTGGCAATACTGTTATTTCCGAAGTTGTCCGGTGCCCAAGGAAGATTTGCCGTTCAATTCACCGCCAAATCCTCCTCCCCGTTTTCGATCTCCTCTCCGCTTGACTTTCTTTCGCAACGCGCCTTAGACCGACGCATCGGCCAGGGAATCGCGATCGACCAATACGACATCCCTGTCAACCCTTCCTACATCAATGGGCTTATATCAGCTGGTGCGAATGTGCGTTCGATCAGCAGGTGGTTGAACGCTGCTGTGATTGACGTACCCGGCGCTGCTGAGCTTGCTGCAATTCAGGCTCTTCCCTATGTCAATTCAATCCAACCTGTCGGAGCGCTGGTACCAGGCACAATGCCGGATAAATTCACACCCGAGTCGTTGGTAAAGCACGGTGCAACACAGACTCAACGCAGCACCACACCCATTCCTTATGGGTTCTCAGCGGATCAAATACAACAGATCGGATTGCACATGTTGCACAACGGCGGCTTCACGGGAGCCGGAGTCCGCATTGCTGTCATCGATGCCGGTTTTTTGGACCTTCCGCTCATGCGCTGCCTCGACAGCACACGTCTTCAAGGCCGCATCCTATCCACCTACGATTTCGTGGATGGTGAAACGGATGTGTACGACGATCATTACCATGGAGCAGCCGTTCTGTCATGCATTGCCTCCAACATTCCCGACACACTGATCGGAACAGCGCCTCATGCCGACTACATCCTATTGCGATCAGAAGATGCCGGTTCCGAAACCATCGCTGAAGAATTCTACTGGGCGGCTGCCGCTGAATATGCCGATAGTGCTGGAGCAGATATCCTGAGCACATCACTTGGTTACACCACATTTGACGACAGCACCCAAAACCATACGTATGCCGATATGGATGGGAATACAACACCCATCACCATTGCATCCGATGTGGCAGCAAGCCGCGGACTCATTGTAGTGAACAGTGCGGGCAATGAAGGAAACAGCCCCTGGAATTACATCAGTGCGCCAGCCGATGCTGACTCCATTTTGTCCATCGGAGCGGTTGACATCACCGGAAACTATGCATCGTTCAGCGGCAATGGTCCTACGAACGATGGACGAGTCAAGCCGGATATTTCAGCCTGCGGTGCTGCTACATGGTTGGTCAGCCCGTTTAGCAACAACCAGCCGGTGCAAGGAAATGGAACGTCCTTTTCTGCGCCATTGATTGCAGGAGCCATGGCCTGTTTACGACAAGCTTATCCCTCCTTACATTCTCAGCAACTCATTGCTGCAATAAAAGCAAGTGCGTCTCAATCCAATAACCCCGATACCCTGCTCGGATATGGCATCCCGAATTTTGCCTTCGCATCCATGCTCCTATCTGCACCGGAAGTGACCAGCCTGACTTCAACAGAAATCCTGGTGTTTCCTAACCCGGCATTTACCACCGAGTCGGTTCAATTGAAATTCACCACAGGACCAAATACGGTTGCTGCGACTCAAATCAACATCTTTGATGCATTGGGTCGTATTATTTTTTCAACCTCCGCCCTCCCAAAAAACGGCGACTTTACCTTTTCGGTTCTTATTCCTGCAAACACGGTCAAAACAGAAGGCATGTATTTTCTGCAGATCGAATCCGGCAAGGAAAAGAAGCAAGCCCGTTTACTGTACCGCTGAGGCAAAGAAAAACCCCGGCGGGATGGACCGGGGTTGGCAAAAGGCGGATTTAACCACCCGATTCACTATTTCAGAGCCATTTGGCTACAAAGCCAATCAGGTCTTTTCTCATCTCATTGAAAAGCATTTCGAATGTTTCAACACGCTCACGCAAATGGGTATGATCATTCCACGACTGCAGGTCAGCGGCAGTGTCGTTTTTTTTGAAGTGTACTTCTATCACACGCTCATATTCGTTGATGTCGTGCTTCAGGATGTCGATCTGCTCCTTTTGAACCAGCATCCGGTTCTGAAGGTGATCCACCATGGCCTGAATTTCCTTGTCGGTGTTACGGGCGGCCACCTCATCCAATCTTCGTTCAAGAACTTGCAAATCGTCGCTGTAGAACAACATCCGATTTCTCCATTCCACATGTTCTGCATGCAGGGTGTATAGCGGTTTCTTTTCCATGGTGCTGGTTGGTGTTTGATTACAGTACGAAATTGCACAGCTGCGGTGTGAAGTGAAATGACTTGAGCCCCTTCCTTGCATGACTTGCATCATATGCAAGATTTCGATGAGCAGTCGCATTCCTTACCTTCGCGAGGCCATGGCAGTCTTGCCCCAATTTCACGAGTTAGCCGGACCGGGAACGGTTTTTCGGCGTATGGCCGATGCACTCGACCAGCACGGTGTCCGCGCCTGGCTAATCGGTGGATTTGTTCGCGACCTGCTGCTTGGTCGCCCCTGCAAAGACATCGACATCACTGTGTTGGGAGATGGCATTGACGCAGCTCAGGCCGTAGCCAGGTCACTTGGTTTAACCCATCCGGTGAATGTCTTCAAGAATTTCGGCACGGCAATGTTCCACTTTGAGGGTTACGATATTGAATTTGTTGGAGCCAGAAAAGAGTCGTACCGCAGCGAATCACGCAAGCCCGAAGTGGAAGCCGGAACCCTCAGCGATGATCAAAACCGAAGGGACTTCACCATCAATGCACTTGCCATCAGTTTAAACCACGTTGATTTTGGCAGCCTGACCGATCCCTTCAACGGAATCGCAGACCTGGACGCAGGAATCATCCGAACACCCTTGGATCCGGCAATTACGTATTCTGATGACCCGCTCAGGATGCTTAGGGCGATTCGCTTTGCTGCTCAACTCGGTTTCCAGATTGAAGAAACATCCTTCCGCTCCATCCGCGAACAGAAGGAGCGCATTCGGATCATCAGCATGGAACGTGTTTCGGACGAGCTGAATAAAATGCTGCTGGCTCCCAAACCCTCAGTCGGGTTCCTTTTGCTGCGCGAGTCACAGTTACTTCCCCTAGTTTTTCCGGAATTCTCCGCACTCGAGGGCGTAGAAAAGGTTCAGGGCAGGTCGCACAAAGACAACTTTTTCCACACCCTTGAGGTGCTTGACAATCTGTCTGCTACGAGCAATAACCTTTGGTTGCGCTGGGCTGCTGTTTTGCACGACATTGCAAAACCGGCCACGAAACGCTATGAGCCCGGTCAAGGCTGGACCTTTCACGGACACGAAGACAAAGGTGCACGCATGGTACCCCGCATTTTTCGGGACCTGAAACTTCCGCTAAACGAAAAGATGAAATACGTGCAGAAGCTTGTCTTACTGCACCTCAGGCCGATTGTATTGGCTAAAAGCGAAGTTACCGACTCAGCTGTTCGACGACTGCTCTTTGAAGCCGGGGACGATATCGATGACCTCATGTGCCTTTGCGCCGCAGACGTGACCACCAAAAATGAATTCAAGCAGCGCAAATACAAATCGAATTTTGAACTGGTAAAACAGAAGCTGAAAGAGGTCGAAGAAAAGGATCGCGTCCGGAATTGGCAACCACCCGTGACCGGCGAGTTGATCATGGCAACATTCGGATTGAAGCCTTGCCGGGAAATCGGGATCATCAAGAATGCCATACGGGAGGCCATTCTCGACGGACATATCCCCAACTCCTTTGAACCCGCCTACGGACTTATGCTGGAGCAGGGAGCATTACTGGGCCTGAAACCGGTTAAGAATTCCGATTAGGTATTGCAGGTTCGGATACGGATTTTATATTTGTGGAACGTCTGAACCTATGGCAACAGCATACAAATTCGGGGTTACGTTTGAGGACTATGATGAAGTCAGC
>JBJTJB010000505.1:0-2079 GCA_046095245.1 Bacteroidota bacterium
ACCACTGATTTACTTACAGTTTCCTCACAGCCTTTGTCTGAAGTTGCCTTCAAGGATATTACATAGGTTTTAGAACTTGCAAACACATGAGTTGGACTTGTAACGGTGCTTGTGGTTCCATCGCCAAAATCCCAGTTGATAGCAGTGACACCCGAACTAGCACTTGAGAAAAATACCGTATCAGAACTGATCACATAACTGAACGAAGCGGAAGGAAGCGGTTCAACGGTGATGAAGGAAGTATCGATACTATTGGCGTTGGAACATCCGAAGTTCGATGTACCAACCACAATCACCTGGTAACTACCGGCACTGGCTGGCGTTACGGTAACCTGATTGGCAATGACACCATCCCAGGAATAGGTCATGGTACCACCCGGTCCTACATTGGTTGCGTTTGCAGAAAGTGTGACTGAATCACCTTCACACAGTGTGACTGAAGCCGGTGAAACACTCACATTCGGATTAGGCCGAACCGAAACACGGACAGTCGCTGTATCCGAACAACCAAGTGAATCGAATCCCGTTACCAGGTAGGTGGTACTTTGAAGCGGGGCCGAATAAACACTATCGGTAAAGGTTGAATTGAGGCCTGTAGCCGGGGTCCAATCATAAAACAGTGCCCCACTTGCAACCAATAGAACGGGGTTCGCGGCTTGGCAATAATATGCCTGAACAGTATTGAGAGAAACGACAGGTGGGGGACCTGTACTGATGTTCACAAAAAGCACACTTGATGTATCAGCGTTACCATTTGGGCAACTTGCAACTGCGAGGTAATAGGAAGGCTGAGTGATGGTATCGGTGGTAACTGAGGCCCCCTGTAATCCCAATGGAGTCCATGGACCGGTAGATGCACTCGATGTGAACCAATCGAACACACCAACCGAAGTTGCTCCCAAGGAAAGGTCGACAGCTGCAGGACCACCGCAAATCACCGTATCGGATGCCGAAATTGATCCGGCTACAGGGAATGTGGTCACATCAATCACTACCGAATCAATGCTGGTAGTACCAGTGCATCCAAGCAGTGATGTGGCCGTCACAAAAACCGTGGTCAATGAATCAACGCCCACACGGATGGAACTCCCGGTGATTGAAAACGGAGACCAGGAAAAAGTTGACGGAAGCTGACCACCTCCACCTCCACCACCGGTGGCTGTCGCATTTAGTGTTACCGAATCACCTGCACAAACTAATGTAGCGGAAGCAGTGAGATTGACATTGGGATTCTGTCCAACACTAACCCTTACGGTAGCTACATCTGAACATCCTGCAGAATTTGTACCGGTTACCGTATACGTAGTACTAAAAAATGGTGAAGCATACACGGTATCCGTAAACGTCGAACTCAGGCCCTGTGTTGGCGACCAAGCGTAAAACTCTGCACCGGAAGCCACGAGCATCGCTGGGATTCCATTGTTGATACAATAAGTGACTGAATCATCAGCAAGAGTCAGAATGACTGGAGCTGCCGTGTCGACACGAACAGACCATTCGTTGCTAAAAGCTGAATCGCCCGAAAGTGTGCAAATGGTCACACAACGAAAAATGCGGGATGAAAATAGCGTATCCGAAACCTGTGTTAATGTTCCGGAGCCGAAATTGGAGTATGCCCCCCCTATCGAGTCGGCGTACTGCCATTGATACTCAAGGCCGGGCAAATTGACTGAGGCACCCGTCATCTGAAGAGAGACCACACCAGAAGTACAAAACAAGGTATCGGAACCGGTGACCAGACCCGCAGTGGGCAAACCACTACAAGGCGCCGGATACGCATCGTAACGTATATCATCCACAAAAATCCGGTATCCTGAATTTGTAGCCGACTGTTTGGTTCCCCTGAATAACACATGGTTCACTGAACCATTGAATGAAGCAGGAATATCGAATGTGTACTCATACCAACCTGCCACCGCTTGCGTATCGGGTAGAGCAATGCGAATATCACGGGCAATCGTCCCGATTGCCACCGCACCTAACTCCGAAGCAGTTGTATTTATAAGCACCTCAAGACTGTCGAAATCGGGAGTGGCAGTAGCAGAGGAATCATTCCTGTAGACCCAAAAAGCGACACGG
>JBJTJB010000506.1:0-3255 GCA_046095245.1 Bacteroidota bacterium
AATCACTGCAGCAATTAAAAGGGTGATAAAGCCTCCGGTTTCGAATTTGTTGAGGTTCGCAACCAAAAATGCAGTTTCGATACTAAGCAACACAGCGGTCACACTCAGGTTGAATAGCCTTGGAAAGCGTTTCATTTTCAGGTAAT
Organism: Bacteroidota bacterium; assembly: GCA_046095245.1. Taxonomy (GTDB): domain Bacteria; phylum Bacteroidota; class Bacteroidia; order AKYH767-A; family OLB10; genus JAJTFW01. Next base: position 147 of record JBJTJB010000506.1, read on the forward strand.
GCAAAAGCAAAACCGTGGTACAAATCATGGTAAGGATGATGGACAGGCCATACGCAGCTTCCATTCTTGAGGGCTCCCTGAAGTAAAGCAGAATGCCGATACAACCACCACACAGAAGCCAGTTGATGGTGGGAATGTAAATCTGGCCACGCAGGTCGGTAGGATATTCGATCCGCCCTTTGGGTAAAAAGCCCAGCCGCATGCCTTCGTTGATCAGTGTGAATGTTCCGCTGATGATGGCCTGGCTGGCTACAATCGCTGCCGCTGTAGCAATGATGATTCCTGTAAACAAAAACCAGTCGGGCATGATGGCAAAAAACGGGTGTGCACCACCCAGTGTTTCACCGCCATGATTGAGCAGCCATGCGCCTTGTCCAAAGTAATTGGCAATCAAAGCGGCCTTGACAAATGGCCAGGTACTTCGGATGTTATTGCGACCGCAGTGCCCGAGGTCGGAATACAAGGCGTCTGCTCCTGTTGTACACAGAAATACCGCGCCCAGAATCCAGAAACCACCGGGATATTCAGCCAACAACTCGGCAGCATAAATCGGATTGATGGCTTTCAGGACAGAGGGAAGCGAGATGATTTCCTTCAGGCCCATGATAAACAGCATGCTGAACCAAACCAGCATGATGGGGCCGAAAAAGCGGCCGACAAATCGTGTTCCGAATTGTTGCAGGAAAAAGAGACCGGCCAGAATACCAATGACGATGGGTATGGTCGGAATACCGGGTTGAAGGGCCTCAAGTCCCTGCACGGCTGAAGCCACTGAAATGGGTGGGCCGATGATTGCATCGGCAAGCAAGGCAGCACCGCCAAGCATAGCAGGGAAGGCCAACCAGGAAGTACGAAGTTTACGGACTTTGGCAAATAAAGCAAAAATGCCGCCCTCCCCCTTGTTGTCTGCTTTGAGCAGCAGTGAGATGTACTTGAATGACGTGAGCAGAGTCAAGGTCCAGAAAACACAGGAAAGTCCACCCAAAACAAGCGATTCATCGATTGGTCTGTCGCCCACAATGGCGCGCATGACATACAAGGGTGATGTACCTATGTCGCCGTAAATGACACCAAGTGTAACCAGGAGTCCCGTGCCTGTGATCCGTTTGTGATGAGTAACTGAAGTCGCCATGCTGGAAATACCATGCTATGTTCAGAAAAAATGCAATGCCAAGGGATTCAACTGAAAAAAAATATCGAACAAACTTCGCGAAACACAGGTAGCGCCTAACAAACCTGTGAGACAATGATTGTCCGACTCCGGGGCCATAATAAATCAATCAAAATTCGGCCCGAAACAATTCGTGGCTTGCCGTTTTAAGAACAGAAACCTATACTTTTGAAACACGATGGCAACAATAATCAAAGTGAATCCGAACGGCTCCCTTCGTGTAGAGGGTGATTTTAGTATTGTTGATGCGGAGGGAACTCCATTCGATTTGCAGGGTCGTACCTCCGTTTCACTATGTAGATGCAACTTGAGCAAGAACAGACCTTTTTGCGATGCCTCACACAAAGGATGTTTTGAACATGAGGTGAAGGCGTTTTCACTTCCGCCCTTGACGAAAAAGGAGGGATGATGAAATGGGCCGATGTACCACAGGTGCTTTTTGAATTTCTGTGGCCGATTGTCCTATTGTTCTCCTTGGCCTTATTGGTGAAAAGTGTGATTCGCAGGTATAGAATCAGCAGGATGTTGCGGTTCAAGCGAGAATCCCTTCTCTTTTATACCGGTGCTATCTCTACTATACTTCTGTTGGTTTTCGCGGCGGTGTTTGCCATTAACCCCTTAGTGGATGTGATTGTATACTCCGGTGAGGTGGGTGCGAAAAATGGATTTTACCTTTTTTGGTCCTTGCTGATGTGCAGCCTTGTTTTGATAGCCCTCATCGTGACCCGCATTTTATGCATGGCTTGGCCATCCGTTCCGATTCCGGATCAGGATAATAAGGTGTAGTTTTTATACTCGAACAGGCGTTTACCGGTCAGGCGTTCAATCCAGAAGAGCACTTGGTCCTTGACACGCATTTTTTTCAATTTCGTGTCATACACGAATGACCAGTCCTGATTTTCAACGCGATTCAGCATGGTTGAGGGATGGGTTCCGGAGTACTCACTCAGCACATCAACTTCTTTGAGATAATCGTAGGGATCAACTCCGCTTTTTTTCAATGCTGTTGCATCATCGTGCCATAGTTTGTGAAACTGCTGCAGCTTTTCGACCTGCTTCAAGGGGTTCTTCACCCACCCATAGTGGAAAATACGCCCGTTCGCTTTTCTCACCTTCAACTTGCGATCTGAAATTCTGAATCCTTGTGCATCGCGAAAGGAGCGGATTGCAGGGTTGTTTCGGACAATCCTCACCTCATGCCTGTACCAACGTCTGGACGTGCCCACATATGCGTAGCCTCCGTAAAAATGCAGGTAGTCGAATAAAAGACCTTCCGTTTTAGGATCGCCAAGATGCTGCGCCATGGATTGACGTAGGGCAGGGTAATCGGATTCATGGATAACCTCATCCGCCTGAATGTAAATACACCAATCCGCATCATTAGAAACAGCATTAAGCGCTTTGTTGGTTTCCTCGGCAAGGACTCGGCCGCCCTGGCGCAAAGAGTCGTCCCATGTGCTGTGAATGATGCGTATTTTGGAATCCCCGATGGAGTGAATCAGGGACTCGGTATCGTCGTCTGAATTACCCAAACAGACGACCAGTTCGTCAACCAGTGGAAGCAGGGAGCGGATCGACGCCTCAACCGGGTAGTCGAAGCGGATGGCATTGCGGACGAATGTAAAACCGGCAACCTTCATATCAGGCATGCTCTGCACGCACAAAATCCTCCCACTCTTCGAAGGCTGCATTTTTCATGACACGGGGGAATTTGTTTTGCCCGCCGATTTTGCCACGTTTTTCCATCCAATTCATAAAAACATGGAGAGGGAGGACCTCGACCAGAATCTCCTTCAGCGCCGATCCCCGCTCGACACGGTAATCATCGTTCAGGATTTTGAGGTGGTCGTCAAGGTGCTTCCGTAATAACTCCGGGTCTACATTATCATCGGTGCCGATATACCATTTGTGGGCAAACAGACTTCCATGACTGATACC
>JBJTJB010000507.1:0-1135 GCA_046095245.1 Bacteroidota bacterium
GGTCGGTTACGAGTTAAACGTCTCGATCCGGAAGGCAAGAAAAATCACTCAATTTCCCATTCAGTAACGGTTCCGGGTAATCGTTTTTGCTCAACCCATTGACCCTGGTTGTTCATCATTTCCACACCGTAGGATTCAACCCCTGAGTCCCAGTCGAAGTACTTGGTCCAAATCAGTATGTCGCCGGCACCGGCCTCAAGCCACTGAAGAAGTATTGAAGCACCCGAACGACCCTGAAGCACATTGATATCACACACATTTCGAACAACTACGCGGTACACATATCGATTCCAGTCAACATCGGTTGAATAGTCCTGATAGGCGTACACTCCTGCAGGTACAGTAGCAACCACCTGAAAAGAAACATTATCAAGCGACCGCTGAATTTCATAATGCGATACAGCTTGTGGAAGTACTATGGGGGCCTTCCATTCAGTCAGGACATAATGATCATTGACAACAGTCGTACGCAATACGTCCACGTACTGATCTTGGATTGAGCTTAGTGGTCGCGCAGTGACATCGTTACTCCTCGATTCTACTCCCGCAACATTGCATACCCCCTCCGCAACAATCCTGTAAGTGTAATCCATAGGACACCACGCTGTGGTGTCGGTAAAGCTAAGCGTGGTTGCAGAAACTGTTCCAAGTGGCAGGAAGATTCCATTGGGCTGGTCCTTTCGTAACACCGAATAGGCATCGACATCACATTCACCATATGGAGTCCAATTGAGACTTACCTGCTGGAATCCTGCTTGTGCCTGAAGATGGATGGTAGTGTGGGATGCACCTGATAATAAGGGGAGTGCGTAACCGCAGAAATCAACGGCAATCACTTTGTATGTATATGGTCTCAAATCGGTTTGAACAGCATAATCGCTGAACGAAACGAGCCCAGGCATTCCAACTCCACTAACAACTCCAATGCTGTCGAAACCGGCACTATTCGGATTGAATCGATAAACCGTATAGTGATCCACATCCATTGCAACGGATGCTGGCCATTCTATTAGCACCTCACCTGTACCTTCCACCGTCACCCTGCGCAAGTCAACTGGAGGAGGGGGCAATGTATCCTGGTTGGCAGCGCATGGTCTGCCTGGTGGGATTTGCTGGGGGAATGCAGTGGCGGAAG
>JBJTJB010000508.1:0-1154 GCA_046095245.1 Bacteroidota bacterium
GGTCCGCTACAATGACAAATGCGCAAGGCTTCCCATGCTTACAGAAAAGCTGAAAAAGCGCGGCTATTCCACCTCCTTTCACTACGGTGGCGACCTCGGATTTTCGAATATGAACAGTTTCCTGCGCCGGGTCGGCTTTGATCACATCGTGGGGGAACCGGACTTTGAACAAGGTCTTCACCGGGGAAAATGGGGCCTCGCAGACGGGGATGTGTTTGCCTCCTTGCAAAAAGATCTTGATGCGATGCCGCAACCGTTTTTCAGCATGACACTAACCCTGAGCAGCCATGAACCATTCGATGTACCTGCCCCCTACAACAAAGGAGATGGGGAAGCCGAGCGGTTCCGGAATGCGGCGAAATACACGGATCGTGAACTGGGCTTATTTCTACATGGTGCTTCGAAGAAAGCCTGGTTCAACAACACCATCTTCATCTTCGTAGCAGACCACGGCCACATCCTGCCCGGGCGCCGCGACTACTATGACCAGGCCTGCCACCGGATTCCCATGCTGTGGTGGGGTCCGGCTTTGCCCGATTCACTCAAAGGGAAAAGGACCCATACGTCGGGAGCCCAGCACGACCTTGCGGTAACACTCCTCAACCGACTTCGCGTTCAGTTTAAGGAAAACCCTTTCCCATTTTCAGGCGACTTATTGAATGCTGCCGCCAAGCAACGTCCTGTTTACCTCAATTATGAGACGGGATTTGGATGGAAGGATTCCAGAGGGTCGTTCGTTTATTTATTTTCGCAGGAACGATATCTGAACGAATACACCACATCTTCCGCTTCCGACAGTTCGATGTTCGAGGATGGCAAAGCGTACCTTCAAACACTGGAAGCCTATTTCAAATCACTTTAATGTCCGGAATGAACGATTTAAACCAACTCAATTTCAAGGAGGCCCTCTCAAAGGTCCGTTGTTTTGTTTTCGATATTGACGGGGTGTTGACCGATGGAAAGCTCTTGGTACAAGCAGACGGAAGTATGTTGAGATCGATGAACATCAAGGACGGATATGCGCTACGTCTTGCCGTACGGAAGCATTACGCTGTTTATATCATCAGTGGAAGCCCACAGCCCGGCTCAGCTATCCGCCTCAACCGATTGGGCATCGATGAAGTACATCATGGAGTAGAAAATAAGGTGCCTGT
>JBJTJB010000509.1:0-2622 GCA_046095245.1 Bacteroidota bacterium
CAACCATTCACGTTGGTTGTAGTCAGGGAAACCAACCAGGTTCCGGCCTGCTGGTACTGATGAGTGGGGGTGGCACCGGAGGCCGTGGATCCATCGCCAAAACTCCACTCCCATGCCGTAATTTGGTTGCCTGCACCACTGCTGGTATCGATGAATGCAACGGGACTTCCTGAACATCCGTTACCGCTGACAGGCTGTGGTGTTGGAGGATCGAAAACTTCGATCGGTTGAGTGGCACGAAATGCGCAACCGTAGAAACTGGTAGCCTGCAGCGTAACCATGTAGATTCCGGAAGCCGCATAGAAGTGTGTAGGATTCTGAGCCGTACTTAAGGTCGAATCGCCCAAATCCCAGGACCATGCCGTAATCGAGCCAGGTGATACCGTCGAGGCATCGCTCAGGGAGACAGGTTCATTCAGACATACATTCTGTGCATTGAAACTGACCGTTGGCAGCGGATGAATCGTCACTATGGAAGTTGTAGACGCAGAGCACCCGGCAGGTGTGGTGATGGTCAATTGAACCGAATAATCACCGGGACCGGCATACGTGTGTGTTGGCATCTGAGCGGATGAACCTGTATTGTCTCCGAAACTCCAGGTATAATTGAAGGAAGACCCTCCAAGGACGGTTGATTGATCAATGAATGCCACTTGCGATCCGGCGCAAGCAGATCCGGCTGAAAAACGAGCCTCCGGAATCGGAAATACGTTGATGCTACGCGTTACGCTTGCGAAGCATCCATCAGCCGTTGAAACGTCCAAGGTTACAGCGTAAGTACCGGGGGACGCATAACTGTGGCTTGCATTTGAACCGCTGGCTGTACTTCCATCACCGAAATTCCATTGCCAGGATACAATAGCCTGACCGGAAGACAGGGAGGAATCGGCAAAAAGGACCGGGGCACCTACACAGGCTTCAACCGCAACGAAAGAAGCTGAAGGAAGTGCATTGACCTGGATTTGTGCAGAGGTTGTGTCGGTACATCCACGGGAACTGATTGCCGTTAATATTGCCGTGTATGTTCCGCTGCCAATGTATTGATGAACGGGTGATTGCAGTGCTGAGAACCCACCGTCACCGAAGGTCCAATACCAACCGTTCAGTACCCCGCCATTCAAAACCGATTGATTGGTGAATTGCAAAGGATCACCGGCACACACAGGAGGTGCATTGAAGGCCGCTTGTGGCTTGGGAAACACGTTCACTTGTGATGTGGTAGTACTCTCGCATCCTAGGTTATTACCGACACGCAATGTGACCTGGTATGAACCCGGAGTTGCATACTTGTGAACCGGATTCACATCATTGCTGATGTTTCCATCTCCGAAATCCCAATTGATGTCACTGATTGGCAACAGGGATTGGGACAAGTTGGTGAATGAGGTGGAATCGCCCTCACACACATCCGGAGCAACAAACGACACAGTCGGTGGGGCATCAATGAGCACAGCAGCCGACAAGGTATCGGAACAACCGGCATCACTTGTTACGATGAGTGTTGGAATGAAAATACCCGCAGAGGGATAGATGTGCTGCTGGCTCGGGCCGGAACCCTGGGTTCCATCGCCGAAATTCCAGGTCCACGTTTGAATGCTGCCATCGGACACCGTCGAGTTCTCGAAGAAGTTCAGAGGACTTCCCAAACAAACCCGCCCAGCATGGAAAGAGGCCATCGGATTGGGATGGACTGTAATGGTCGAAAAGACAGAATCAGTACAACCAAAGCCGGACACCAGTGTAAGTCCGATTGAATACACATCCGAAGGAAGTGCAGACAATGTTGGTTGCCACTGGGAGGAAACCGCTTGTCCATTGATGCTCCATGTAGAAGAAATCAGGGTTTGCCCTGGAATAATCGTACTTGTATTCAACACACGGATAGCTTCCCCTTCGCATGCATCCGATGCAGTAAAGCTCACCTGCGGAACAGCCTGATCAATCACATTGCGGTTCAGTACCGAACTACATCCATCGGGATCTGTAACCGTCACAGTATACAATCCAGGAGAACTTACGGAAGTTGTTTGTGTAGTTGCACCATTCGACCACAGATAGGTCATTCCGGGATTGTTCGCATCGAGGACAACCGGTTCATTCTGACATCGTAATACATTCAGAGTAGGTCCGCCGAGACCTCCCCCACCCTCGGCCACCTGGAAGAAACCGGATGCCAGGCATCCATTGGCCTGTGACACGATAACCTGATAGGTTCCGGAATCAGAAACCGAACTTGCCTGTGTACTATCACCCGTTGGTAGCCACTCGTACGATACGCCACTCACTCCGGGATCAAGCACCACCGAATTACCGCTACAGAAAAAAGCTGTACCACCAGTGACCACAGGATTAGGTAAGACCCGCACGGATACAGAATCCAAAGCAGTACATCCAAACGAGGTTGTTACGAGTACACTGTAGGTTGAATCGATTACCGGATTCACCGCCACTGAAGCTGAAGTCGCAGCATTGTGCAACCAGAAATAATTACCGCCGCCGCTGGCTGTCAGTAAGACAAAGCCGCCATCGCAAACCGTCGTGTCGGGACCGGCATTGGCTGTTGGTAGCGGATTTACTGTGACGACCAGGGAGTCGGATGCCGTACAACCCGAACCATCCATC
>JBJTJB010000510.1:0-3362 GCA_046095245.1 Bacteroidota bacterium
GAATCGGCTCTCTGCCAACTGCACGGCAACGCCGGTTTGTTCTCTGGCCTTCACGAGTTTTTACGGAGGCTTCGATTTGTTCGGAAGGTATTGGACCGTGGATGGCAGTTCGCTGGTAGCGATCGATCTGAACTCTTGCGCAATCGTGAAAGGGCCCTTCCCCATCAATACCAGCAGTGGTATGGTGGATCTTGCCTTTAACCCCTACGATTGCTTCATCTATGTGGGCAATCAACGTTACGATACAACCGGCACGGTCGATCCCACCTTTACCGCTCCGCCATTCGGCGGCTCAGCACAATATGCCGGGGCAACCTTCGGTAATGATGGTAACCTGTACGCCATCGGGACCAATCCCTTCTCGACAGCCTCGGTGCTTTCTACCCTCGATCCGGTAGCGGGAACCGTTGGATTCATCACCTCGTTTAGCCCGGGCGTAACGCTCAGCGGCGGGATCGATATGGGTAGTTTCCCCTGGTATACCCTGGAGCCTGAATTCGGATTCGATGTCAGCGGATGTCAACCCATCACGGTGAGTTTTCAGGATTCTACGCAGGGTCCCGTGGGAACCTGGACCTATCAATGGGATTTCGGTGAGCCTGCATCGGGAGCAGCCAATACGTCTACACTCGCCAACCCGACACATGCCTACGCGCAGCCCGGATCCTATCAGGTGCGGCTGATTGTGAGTATCGCCCCCGCCGGCTTGTGCCTGGCCAGTTTTTATCAGGACACCATCATCCGGACCATCACCGTGGTGCCCGATACCCTCAATGCCACATTGAGTACTCAAGGGGCAGGTTGCCAAGGTGCGAGCACGGGAAGCGCTTCACTCAACATCCAAAGCGGAACCGCCCCGTTCACGTACCAGTGGTCGCCGGCCGTTAGCACCGGAGCTACTGCTGCTAATCTGCTTGCAGGGAACTATGCTGTTGTGGTGACAGACGCCGGTGGTTGTACCCAAAGTTTTTCCTTCAATATCCCGCAGCCGAATGCGTTGGTCATCGCACCGATTCAGGTTACAGGCGTTCAGTGTGCAGGCAACAGCAGCGGCTCAGCTTCGTATTCGGCCAACGGTGGAATTCCACCCTATATCTACCAATGGTCGGCCGGGACGCCCAATGGCAATTCCGTTAGCGGTTTGAGCGGCGGAACGTATCAGCTGACGGTAACCGATGCATCGGGGTGTGTATCTACAACCACATTCAACATCACCGAACCTCCACCGCTCATCGCATCATTGGCTTCACCCGCTCCGGTTTGTCCGGGGAACACCGTTGTACTCGTCCCTCAGGTGCAAGGTGGTACCGGCCCATATCAATACACCTGGTCGAACGGAAGCACATCAGCGTCTTTATCGACCATACCCGTCGGAACCCAAACCTATACGCTAAGCATCACCGATGCCAGCGGATGCACCGCGACCGGTTCCCCACTCAGTGCAAGCATTAGTTCATTTCCGCCCATTGTATTTCCGCAACCCACGCCGGCCTATGCACTGTGTGCGGGCGACTCCGTGGAATTGACCGCACCTGCAGGGTTGAGTTCCTACACCTGGAATCCGGGTACAGGTATTCTGCAGAATACGGGTTCCTCCGTGTGGGTTGGTCCGGGCACCAGTACCTCATACACCCTTCAGGTCACCGATGCAAACGGCTGTACCGCCGCGAATACCTACGCAGTGAACGTGAGTGCGGCTGTTGTAAACGTAGGACCGACGCAATCGCTGTGTGCAGGCGGATCGGTAAACCTGAATGCAAGCCCCGGTCTGAGCACGTACCTCTGGTCGCCGGCCACCGGGCTAAGCTCAACAAGCATCGCCAATCCCATTGCCACGCCTTCGGCCACAACCACGTACGCTGTCGTTGGTACCAATGCCAACGGATGCAAGGACTCGGCACAAGTGACACTTGTTGTCAATCAACTGAATCTGTCGGCAACCCCCAGTGCATCGGTGTGCAATGGGTTCTCGGCTTCACTGAGTGCCACACCCGGTCTTTCCTCTTACCTGTGGAGCCCCGCTGCCGGGCTTAGCGCAACCAACATCGCCAATCCGGTTGCCAATCCATCCACCACAAGCACCTATATGCTCATCGCTACGGATGCTAACGGTTGCGTGGATACGATTTTTACCACGGTGACCGTGAATGGTCTGACGGTAAGCACATCGCCGACCCAGCAGATCTGTGTGGGGGATTCGGCCAGCCTGAGTGCAACACCCGGACTCGTTTCGTATGTATGGTCGCCGGCTGCCGGATTAAGCAATGCAACGGCAACCAATCCGCTTGCGCAACCTACATCAACCACGACCTACACCCTGGTTGCAACGGATGTGAATGGATGTACAGGTACAAGCTCCAGTACCGTTGTCGTCAACAACCTGTTCCTTTCGCCCATTGCGTCCGTGTCGATCTGTCAGGGTGAAACTGCGTTCCTGATGGCCGATCCCGGTTTGGCCTCGTATAGCTGGATCGATGGCACAGGGTTCATCGCAAGTACCAGCGCTTCGCCCGGGTTGAGTCCGGACACCACCACAAGCTATACCCTCATCGCTGTTGATGCCAACGGCTGCAGCGATACCACAACGGCAAGCATTACCGTAAACAGCCTTAGCCTCGCTTCGCCGGGGAACCCCTACCTCTGCATCGGAAGCAGCACCATCCTAAGTACCACCCCCGGCCTAGTATCCTATCAGTGGAGTCCGGCAGCGGGACTGAGCTCAACCAGCATTTACACTCCCCTTGCAAGCCCCAATAGCAGCAGGACCTACACCCTCATCGCTGTTGATGCCAACGGCTGCAGTGACACCATCACCTCCACCATCACCGTTGGCAATCCGGTCATCACCGCCAATGCGCCGCAAAGCATTTGCCTGGGAGATTCAACAGCCTTGACAGCAACACCTGGCTTCAGCGCGTATACCTGGTCGCCGGCCCTTGGACTTGCCTCCGGTACCTCGGCCAACACCAACGCTTCGCCCACGCAAAGCACCAGCTATACGGTAACCGGCACTGCTCCCGGCGGATGCACAGCAACGGCCAGTACCAGCATCACCGTCAACAGCCTTAGCCTGGCTCCCGTTCCCGCGGTGTCGGTCTGCCTGGGCGATTCGGTTGTGCTGAACGCCACCGCCGGTTTATCTGCCTACAGCTGGAGTCCGACCACAGGCCTCAGCTCAGTTGCCGTGGCCAATCCCACTGCTTCACCTGCCGCCAGCAGCACCTATACCCTCATCGCTGTTGATGCCAACGGCTGCAGCGATACCACAACGGCAAGCATTACCGAACACCGCCTTCTCCTCGCTTCGCCGCCGACCCCCAACCTCTCCATCGGCAGCAGCAACACCCTAAGCCCCACCCCCG
>JBJTJB010000511.1:0-1043 GCA_046095245.1 Bacteroidota bacterium
TTCGTGGCGGTAACCAATACGGGCGGAACCCAGCCTGCTGGCCCTTGGGGGACAATCACCTCCAACGGAGGTTCCTATACCGCCACGCATGAGGCAAGAACCGTATGCGAGGTTGCTATCAACTTCAGTGCATTCGGCTTAGATATTGCCCCGGCCAGTGGTCCTTGTTTCAACCTTTTTGGATCTCTTGCTGTGAAGACTCGGGCTTCAGGTTCAGCCAGCTCAAATATGGCCGACTTTGCGGGTCCGTATATCTTCGGAAACTTCCAGGAAGTGAATGCAGATGCAGGCGAAGACATGAACATCTCCTGCAACGTGACCGAAGTGACCCTGATGGGTAGCAGCACGACTCCCGGAGCCATTTATTCCTGGGCAATTGCGTCCGGAAGCACCGGTAATTTCGTTTCCGGCGCCAATACGGCAAATCCGGTTGTCAACCAGGCGGGAACCTACATATTGACCGTTTCGAATCCGACACTCGCAAGTTGTGTGGCTACCGATACGGTGGTTGTATTCGGAGAACCCGACACGGATGGTCCGGTTGTGGATTGCCTGCCCGATATCACCCGTACATGTCTGGAAGAAGTTCCTGCCGCACCTTTTGATGCGAAAACCTTCACCGAGCAAGGTGGTACCATCACCGATATCAGCGGTCCGGTATCTGTTACACACGTAGACAGTCCGGTAGCCACAAGTTCCTGCAACCAGGTCGTAAATCGCACCTTCACATTCACCGACAACTGCGGAAACTCCAGCACCTGTACGCAGGTCATCACCATCAACGACAACATCGCTCCCATCATCAGCGGTCCTGCTGATGCTAACCTGGGTTGCAATCCCACCATCCCCGCCGCCGACCTCAGCCTCATCACCGCTTCCGACAACTGCATTGGTTCAGTAGTCAAGTCGGTTGAAGCCGACGTAATCACGGGTGGTTGCGATAAAACTCTTACCCGCCGTTACCTGGCTACCGATGCCTGCGGAAACGTGGCCGATCACATCCAGACCTTCACCTACCGTGTTGATACGGATGGTCCCGTAAT
>JBJTJB010000512.1:0-1385 GCA_046095245.1 Bacteroidota bacterium
CAGGGCAATAGCCTGACCAACCTGAACAACATCTCCTTCATTGAACAGACGCTTGACCAGGATTCCGGCTGCTGTGGAAGGGACTTCAGAGTCCACCTTGTCGGTGGCAATCTCCAGGACAGTTTCATCCGCTTTAACCACGTCGCCCTCCTGCTTCAACCAGCGGATGATGGTGGCCTCGTGTACGCTTTCGCCCATCTTGGGCATCTTCAGTTCAACCTGTGCCATGCGGAATTCGGTTCTGGAATAGAAGGGGCGAAAATAAGCAATATCAACCTAGCGTTCATCACCCGGGGGCAGGAGTAAAATCATCCCCATACAATAGGATGAAGTCTTGTTCGTCTTTATCCTTGCAATGTTGATTTACAGCGCCGACCCCATCGCCATGTCCCAACAGGACCAGAATATTCTGGATGCCTTTCAAACCTACCGCAAAAGGCTGTTTGATTTTATACGGCTCAGGGTGAAAGAAACCGCTGATGCGGAGGATATTCTTCAGGACGTTTTTTACGAGTTATCGGCCAGCTACCGCATTTTGGTGCCCGTAGAGCAAACCGCAGCCTGGCTGTATCGGGTGGCAAGGAATAAAATCACCGACCGCTACCGCAAACATAAGCCGGAGTTGTACGAGGATATTGCAACAGGAATTAGCGACGATGGCGAGCATTACTCATTTATAGAAGAATTGCTTGGCACCGGAGACGATCCGGGTTTTTCATCGGCCGATAACGAACTCATCCGAGAAGCGCTAATGAAGGCCCTTGAAGAATTACCCCAGGAACAAAGGGAAGTATTTGTAGCCCATGAACTTGAGCTTAGGAGTTTTAAGGAATTGAGCGAAGCCTGGGGAGTACCGGTTAACACGCTGCTTTCACGAAAGCACTACGCCATTAAGTTCCTTCGCAAAAGGCTGTTTGGTCTTTACAAAGAGCTGTTTGGTTCCTGACGATTCATACATTCGCACCCGTTCCAGTTTATCCTATGGAAAAACCCACAATGTTTCGGACAGTACTGCTTTACTGTCTCATGTTTGGAGTAGTTGCTGCAGTCCTGATGTTAGCATGGAATAGAACCATGACCGATTTGTTTCAATTTCCGGAAGTCGATTACCTGCACGCACTCGGGCTCCTGCTCATTTCCCGGATTCTGTTCGGAGGGGAGGGTGTTTATTTCAAACGAAAATTCGAGCAGTGTTTTTCAAGTGCCTGGAAGCAACGAATCGATTCGATGCCTGAGGCGGAGCGCGAAGAGCTCCGGCGTAAGTGGGAGGAGCGTTGCGGCAAACTCAACAGCTGAGTACCAAAAAAAAGCGGATGTTCAACATCCGCTTTTTTTATTGTGAATCCTTATTGTTTTGAGTCGGAAGGGGGAGTGGTTGTGCGTGG
>JBJTJB010000513.1:0-1866 GCA_046095245.1 Bacteroidota bacterium
CGTGCAAAACACAGGAATTGTCGATCCAGGCGTGCTTCTTATTCAGAAACGCATCATTGCCCTGGTCATTGCCTGCTGTGTTTGAGATCATCGAGCCGCTCATTTGGGCTGTGGGGAACAAGCCTTGCTGCGATAAAAAAACATAGGCTTTTGGGTCGGCCAGGAATTCGACTCCTTTGTTGCGACAATACCGCTGAAGCGCGTCTATGGTGGCTTTGTAGGCGGCCAACAAGGCGGGTTGGTCCAGTGTACAACCGGTGTTGTACAGTTCTTCCGGATGGAATTGCTCAAACAGACCCATCAGACGCTCGTATTCGGGTGCAATTGCGGCATACACTTCCGGATGATTGCGTTGTAAAAGATCGCGGTGGGTGAACTTGATGTCGTAGTTGAGCACGCAGAGATCGGTTCGGTAGTCGCGGCTGATTCGTGCCTGTTGGGCCATGATGCTGGTTGTCCAATCGGCAATCAGCACCACACTGCCTTTTGGGGCTGCATCACTCAAGTCATTCATCAATGCCGGTCCCAGGTCGAAGTCGCGTAAATCGGTCCGGGGAAAGTTCAGCATCAACTGAAACGGAATCAACACCAGCGCTGTGGCGGGCATCCAGGGTCGCAGTCTTGACAGCTGCAAAATACCGGGGCCGATCAGTACTGATAGCAACACGAATGGGACACACAAATACGCGTCCGTATCGGCGGTTTGGTCTATGCGCAACTGGTACAACAGCAGCACCACAAAAAAGCCGCACAGTACCCAGGCGAGCCGCTTTGCCGAACTCCGCGTAAGCACAATGAAACCTGCAATGATGAATGCTCCCATCGCCAGGAATTGGTAGGCCACAAGGTTCATGAAATAGGGCAGTCGCATACCAACGATTCCTTTGACCACCGATTGTGTGTTCTTGATCCATGCGCCACCACTGAGGTGATACATCAGCCGCGAAAAGGTATCGGCACTTCCAAAAGCGAAGGCATGATCTGCTGCGCTGCTGATCATCATCCATCCGTAACATACGATCAACACAGCCAAGGCCAGTGCGGCACCAAAAGCCGTGTCAGGTTCTCGCAGGGACGTAAGAAGACCTTGTGCGGGCTGCTTGCTGTTTCCCTTTGGTGCGGTGAAGGGCGTCCTTAACCAACCCAGCGGCCACAGTACGAGTGCAACGGGCAACAAGAACACCATGCTGAGGTGGTGGTTGGCAAGTCCCAAACCGATTGCGAGCCCTGCCCACAGGCTACCGGCCCGAACCTTCCCCTCTTGCCGCAAAATGATTCCATTCAACAGCATACAGCTGAACAATACCTGCAGGGTATATACTTCCACGGCATGCGACCAATGCCAGATGGTTGCACCGGTAATGGGTGCCAGTGCTGAAACAGTGGCAGCAAGCAAGCGATACAAAGGGCTTTCACCCGGAAACACGGCGGCACAAATGACTTCGCTCACCCGAAAGAGCAGGAGGGAAGCCAGCGCCATGCATAGTGCACTGAAAAGCATCAGTGCGTCAATAGTCCCCATCAATTGACTGACTGCTGCCATGAACCCATGCGCCAGCAGGATATAGGCCGGAAATCCGGGAGGATGTGCAATGCTCCCCAACTCCACGCAAAGGGCGAATTCGGATGCATCGGCAAATCCCAAACTGCCTGTAGGCGCATTCAAGAGAGGAATGGTCAGGACGATTCCGAAAATGAACAGGCGAATCAGGTTTCGAAGCAGTGTAGTTTGCATACCGGATTTATCTGAATACGAAGATACTTGCAGGAATGGATTTCTTTTTTCGAGTCCATGCTGTCGATTCTGCCCTAACCAATATATATTTGTTGTGTGACGCCTCATGCACTCGGTTTCTTTCTGTTGCT
>JBJTJB010000514.1:0-1965 GCA_046095245.1 Bacteroidota bacterium
TTCATGAAGCGGAACAATTGCCGGTTCAGGGTACTGAAACGGTGCTTCGCCCGGTCCTCGGCGGTGAACCCTTGAATGATACGCAGTCCTCCCAGTGTTTCTTCCAGATTACTCAGCAGCTCGCCCGTTTTCGCTTGGGCCTGTGCTGATTTTTTCCGCAGGCTCTTGCCGATGCGCCCGATGATCAGACCGGCCAGTGGCAGCAGGATGAGCACAAACAGCGTGAGCTGTGGACTCATCGTGAACATCGTCACCAGGAAGATGAGGATGTTGAGTGGCTCACGAAACACGGCCTCCAGTGAATTCATGATACTCCACTCCAACTCCTGTACATCGGTGGTCATTCTGGCCATGATATCGCCCTTGCGCTCTTCGGTGAAATAACCGGGTGGAAGTGCCAGGATCTGTGCATACAGGTCGCGGCGAATATCATGCACCACACCGTTTCGGATCGGAACGAGGAAATACATGGCCAGGTAACGGGTGAGGTTTTTCAGCAGGAAGAGAAACACCACCAGCAGACTGATCAGCGATAGCGCTTCGACTTCACCATGTTGGCTGATGTAATCGGACAGAAAAAAATTGAAGTTGTTCAATAACACCTTTGCCGACAGGGTCCAGGGCATGAAGGTGTAATTGCGTTCCTGGCTGAACAAGACGTTCAGAAAAGGAACAATCATGGTCAGGGAGAACAGGGAGAAAACAACCGTAAGCAGGTTGAACGTGACACTGGCTACGGCCCGCCCGCGGTAGGGCAGGATATAGCGAAGGATACGGAAGTAATTTTTCAAGGGCGACTCGGCAGGGACGAAGATAGCGGGAAGCGAATCAGGGGCGCTAATGAGGCGACGTATCATGGCATTTGGATTGATGACTCTGCAGATTTAATATATTCATTATCATACTGTTGTACCTCAATATGGAAACACTATTGTATATACAAGTATTCAAGCCCTACCTTTGCATTCCCAACAATTACGCTTATGAGACCTGTTCTGCACCTGATTCCCGCACACCAGAAATCGCTTGGCCCGGGTCAGCATGTATACAGTCCGCTGCCCAATGAGCGCATGGAGCAGTTCAGTCCTTTTTTAATGCTCGATCACTTCGGGCCGCAGGAGCTTAACCTCGACAGGCCTTTGTATGTACCGCCTCATCCGCACAAGGGGTTTGAGCCCATCACCCTTTTGTTCCGGGGAGAAATCCTTCACCGCGACAGTTTGGGCAATACCGGATTTCTGGAGGCCGGTGATGTGCAGTGGATGACAGCAGGGAGCGGGATCGTACATTCGGAAGGGATTCCGCCTACTTTTCTGGAAAAGGGCGGCGAGGTGGAATTGATTCAGTTGTGGGTCAATTTGTCGGCGCGCCATAAATCACATCCGCCGCGTTACCAGGATCTGCGCGCCGGGCAATTTCCCTTGGTGAAGGCCGGCGATGCCCACCTCAGGCTAATTGCAGGCACGTACTCGGGGCAGTCTTCCCCGGCACTTTTATTAACGCCGGTATTGATACTTCACGGACGGCTTGACCGGGAGGGCAAAGCCGAGATCCGCATTCCCGAAGGATATAACGCTCTGGTCTATGTGCTGTCGGGTCGACTTACCAGCGGAGGTAAAACGGGCGGCGCACGTTCGCTCTTTGTTTATGGCAATACAGGCGAAGGGGTACAGCTGCATGCTTCCGAAGATGCCGAGTATGTTGTGCTCGCCGGAGAACCCATTCAGGAGCCGATGGTGAGTTACGGACCCTTTGTGATGAACACCCGTGCCGAATTGATCCAGGCTGTGGAGGAATACCAGCAAGGACACATGGGGGTCCTGGACGCATAAGTTCGCTTGGCGCGAACGGATAAAACGCGATTTATTTTCGGTTGAATCAACCCGGGAATGATGTTGCCGGGAATAAGCCGGTAATTTTTTTCGCCGCCGGTGTGGAATCGTCCGAAGTCCTGCATCTGCTAAG
>JBJTJB010000515.1:0-1496 GCA_046095245.1 Bacteroidota bacterium
TGCCATGATCACCGACAATGGTGGCGGCGGAGCCTGGGACAACGATGTAGACCAGGGAAGCACTGTATTGAACTCACCCTCATTCGACCTGACCACGTATCAAAATCCGGTAATCCAATACAAGCGCTGGTTTTTCAATGGAGGAACCACGAATGGCGCCCCCGATGATTCCATGAAGGTATTCCTGAGCAATGGTACAGTTGCCATTCTGGTTGAATCACTTGGTCCCAATGCATCTGGATCTCAATGGATTCAGGCCACGTGGAATGTTGGAGGATTCTTAACGCCTACCTCTACGATGCAGTTCATTGTTGATGTTGGAGATCCGGGTCCTGTGTTCAATATAGTTGAGGGTGGCCTGGATGCCATTGAAGTTGTGGAAGCAACATCGCTTTCCGAGAGCAAGATTGCCTCGTTCAATGCCTGGCCGAATCCGTTCTCCGAAAGCCTGTACATCGATTTGGGACAGCGTTTACCAAGCGGAACCATTCTTGAAGTAACCGATATGCAAGGACGTTTGATCCAGCGTGTTACCCTCGGTGAGAACACCCGGTTCATCAACCTCGGACAGGATTGGACATCCGGCGTCTATGTCATTTCACCGCAGGGAGCAAGTTCCGCTTATGCGCCGCTTCGGGTTGTAAAACGATAACCGGCTTTCTACAAGGGCCTGTTGACATTCGGATGCCCAACCCCTACCTGCAGAGGTAAAGGTTGGGCATCTTTGTTTCCATGCACATCCGTCTTCTCAGCTGCATTGGCCTTGTTCTGCTTTCGAGTACGAACTCAAAGCTATCTGCTCAGGGCGGAAAGCAACATTGCCCACCATGTGCCGGGAAAACGCACGAACGCTATCTGGAAAAGGCCAAAGCCGCACGCAACGACCGTAAACCCTACGAACAGGTCCGTGGCCTAGTACAAAAAGCACTGGATGAGGACAGCACCTGCTGGGAGGTGTTGAAATGGTGGGGAGATTATGCCTGGCAGCAACACAAAGACAAAGATGCCGGCCTAGCGTATGCGCGTCTGCTGGAGCAATGTCCCGATATCGGAGCTGAGCCTTATTACAGGCTCGGCGAATATCATTTTGGTCATCAAGGCTACGATCAGGCCATTGCCAACTTCACATCATACCTTGATTTTGCCAAAACAAACGAGGAACAAGCGGCAACAGCCTCCAAGAAAATTACCCAGGCCAAGTTGATGAAGGTAGCTGTCCCATTCAATCCAGCACCATTGGACAGCGTGAGCGGAGCAGACCCGGAATACCTCGCCATCATCTCACCTGACCAGGACTTTTGCTTTTTCACCCGCCGATACGAGGAACAAAAACGAGGATCACTCTTCCCCAGTACAGTTGAGAAATTCATGGTCAGTCAGCGATCGGGAAACAGCTACGGGCGAGGCGAACCCATGCCACCCCCATTCAATAAATCAGGTTCGAATAACGAGGGTGGTGCAAGTATCACTATCGACAACAAGCACTTGTTTTTCAC